>JAZTXB010000133.1:0-2780 GCA_045636225.1 Bacilli bacterium | reverse complement strand
TTATTAGTTAATAGAATATCTAAATCAACATACGGTGGTAGTGGAATAAATTTCGATTCTTTTTCTTTCGCTTCAACCGCAAATTGTTTATTATATTTTTCAATATATTTAGGCAAAAATTTATTAGCCTGTTCAATAGTTTTAATTCCGTTAATTTTAAATTCGGTTACTAGTCTATCTTGTAAAGTCTCCCACAATCTTTCAATTCTCCCTTTGGCTTGGGATGTTGAAGCGGCGATTAATTGTACCCCTAGGACATCCATTATACGTTTAAATTGAGTGGTAGGTTTTTCCTTACCTTGAAGTTGTTCTTCAATGGTTACCTTTTGTGATGTAGCAGGAAAGAATACAGAATATTTATCCGAATAAATGGCGACGGGGGTTCCATATTTTTTAAGCATTTGTCTAGTTATTTCTAGATAACCCATAAGGCATTCATTTTCACACATGTAAAGTCCTAATATTTTACCAGTGGCATCATCAATATAACCGTGTAGAGAATATCTTTTACCAATAGTGAACCAATCAAAAGGGGTTCCATCAGTTTGAACAAGCATGCCTTCAGCTTCCTTTCTTTTTCTTCTACGATGAGTCTTTCTAGCTTTATGAGATTTTTTTGAATTAATACCGCTAGAGTGTAGAATACTATATAAAGCAGAATACGAAATTTTAATATTTTCTCTTTCTTCAAGTAAATCTTTGAAATGAGAAAAATTGGTATCAATGTAATCATTTGATAATTTTAAATTTATTATGTTAGCTTTAAAATCTTCAGAAAAGGCATGTGCGGGTTTATGAATTTTGTTTTTGTGTTTCAAACCATTAGGACCTTCTTCTCGATATTTTTTAACAAGAGTTCTTATTTGTCTTTCTGAAACTTTTAAAATAGTTGAAGCTTCTTTTTGAGTTCTTTTCTTATCGATTACTGAACCTATTACTGTAATTCTTTTTAATTCTTCCATATTAAATAATCCTTCTTTCATAATCTATCATTCCCTTCAGTTACATATTGAGTAACTTTAATAGGAATTATTCATAAATAAAATTATAATAGGAATATATCACAAGTTTATTACATTATTTTTTATTATTAGTTCTAATTGTCTTTTAGAAAGATTTCTATTCGATACCTGTTTAATATAATAGTTAATTTTATTAATATCTTTGAGTGGAATTAAAAGCAAACAATGACTCCAAGTCAATTGTGTCACCAGTGGTGACACTTTTTCATTACTAAAAACATTATAAAATTGTCTCATTCTAAATAATGTTCTTCTATTATATTTTTCACCTACTTCAATAACTAATTTTTTAGAATATTCATCTATAATATTATCTCCGTATTTACCCCCAGCATCATTTAATAATTTTCCTATTTCGAAATAAGTAATTACTTTATGTCTTTCCTTCGAATAGTCTTTAACTTTTGAATATATTTCATTATCAATTAGTTTGTTTTTTATTTCGTTATAATAATTCATCTTTACCACCTCTAATGCATTTTTTGTTTATAAATTAATATTGTATTTATGTCTTCCTACTAATAATATACGACAAAATCATCACGAATTCCTGCAAGAATTTTATAATTTAAACAAATATATAAAGGCTATTACAATTAATGTTAATCCCCCTAAAATAGTTGCGATTTTCCCTATCATTTCACTTATTTTTTTACCTAATATAAGTCCAAGATATGTGAATATAAATGCTGAAATAGAAAATATTACTGATGATATTATATAGTTTTTTGTTATAGTATTTAGTCCTATTCCTATGGAAAAACTATCTATACTAACAGCAAATCCAAATAAAAATAATTCTATTTTTGATAACGTTTGTATTTGTTCTTCTTTTTTAAAACTTTCCATAATCATTTGACTTCCTATAAATAAAAGTACTATAAAAACTACTATATCTGGTTTTAAATTTATTATATTTAAGATTATGTTTCCTAAAAACATTCCTATTATCGGCATGAAAAAATGAAATACTCCTACTATAAGTGAAAGTGTTAATATTTGTTTTTTGGGTAATGATAAAGTACCATACGCTAAAGAAAGTGAGAATGCATCCATGCTTAAGCTTACTGCTATTACAAGTAAAATAAATATTCCCATAGAAAAAACCTCCTATAAAATTTTATTTATAGAGGTCTTATTTATGATTGTTATAAGTACTTTTCTATTAATTCTTGAATAAATAATTTGTACTCTACTTCTTCACTTTCTTCTGCTTCAAGTAGACATAATGGTGGGAATAAAACACACCACCAATTATTTCCTTCACCACTACCTAATGTTACTAATAATGATTCATACATACCTTCTTCATAAGTTATTCCATTAAATTCTTTTTCAGGAAAATAATTATATCCAAAGTTTAATTTATAACCTAGATTATACTTTTCTTTTAAAAGCAGGTCATTAACCTTTTTGTCAATATAGTCTAAATTATTATTTATAGTATTTCTTGCTTCTTCTATCCCCTTTGTGTTTTTAAGCAAATTATATAATTCTTTTTCTATTTCTGTTTTTACTTTTATTTTTATTTTTTGGTCATAATCAGTATCACTATTAGCGACCACTCTTAATCTTATTGCTTCATCAGGTATTTTAACTGCTTCTACACTCATATTTCCTATTATTAAATAAGTTATTAATATTCCTAGTATTATTATAAAATTTTTCATTTCTATCACCTATTTAATAATGCGTACTTATTTTTTATTTTATACAAAAAATTACCACTATTTGTGATAACTTTCATTTTTTATTATT
>JAZTXB010000132.1:0-6954 GCA_045636225.1 Bacilli bacterium | reverse complement strand
ATAGAATTATATTAAATGAATCTAATTATAAAGGTAAGGATTATTATAATAAATATGATATAAAAAATATAATTAATAAAAATGTAAATTATATTATACCTAGTAGTGTTTATATAAAAAATATGGATAAATATATAATTACAGGAGAGATACTTACTTTAAATGAAAAGATTTATAATAAGCATAAAAAAGCTATGAAAATATATGATATGATCGCAAATGATTTAATTAAAGAAAGTAAGGTGGATTAAATGGGAAAATCTTTTATTGATGAGTTTGAAGTAAAAGAAGAAAGATACGAATTTAATGATATTCCTGATTATGAAGCTTTTTCAAATAAAGAATTGTTAGATGAACTTAGAAATAAAATTATTCAAAATTTAATTGATAATAATACTAATAATGAAATTGGACTTAATTCATATGTTAGAAAAGAAATTGATAAAGTGCTTGAAGGATATGATTTAAGTGTTGTTGAGAGAAGTTACATTAATAATTTAATAGATAACGAAATAAATGGATATGGACCAATTACGGAACTTTTAGAAGACCCTAGTATTACTGAAATAATGGTAAATGGTATTAATGAGATTTATATTGAAATAGATGGAAAAATTATAAAAGATGATAGTGTATCTTTTATAAATGATGCTCATATAATTAGGACAATTCAAAGACTTATTCAACCTATAGGAAGAACTATAGATACTGCAAATCCTATGGTAGATGCTAGGCTTTCTGATGGTTCTAGACTTAATGCTATTATAGAACCATTAAGCGTTAAAGGACCTGTTCTAACTATTCGTAAGTTTAAAAGTGAACTTGCAACTATTGAAGATTTCCTTAGAAATGGAACACTTACTCCATATATGGCAAGATTTATTGAGGCCTCTGTTAAAGCTAAAATGAATATTATCGTATGCGGTGGTACTGGTAGTGGTAAAACAACACTGCTTAATGTAATGTCATCTTTTATAAATAATGATGAAAGAATTATAACTATTGAAGATGCAGCAGAATTAAGACTTGAACAAGAACACGTTATATCTCTTGAAACAAGAACTTCAAATTATGAAGGGTCTGGTGCTGTTACTATTAGAGATTTAGTTATTAATTCATTACGTATGAGACCTGATAGAATAATAGTAGGTGAAGTTCGTGGTAAAGAGTCTTTTGATATGCTTCAAGCTATGAATACAGGACATGAAGGGAGTATGACAACTCTTCATGCGAATGGCCCAAAGGATTCGTTAAATAGATTAGAAACTATGGTTCTTATGGCTGGTATGGAAATACCAATTAAAGCTATAAGGGAATATATTGAAAATGCCATAGATATAGTAATAAATATATCTAGATTATCAGATGGTAAGAGAAAAGTTACTAGTATATCTGAAGTAGTAGGTATTGAAAATGATGAAATAAAATTAAATGAGATTTTTGCATTTAACCAAAATGGTATTACTAAAGATGGAGAGGTAATGGGTGAGTTTGTTCTAAATAAAGCAAGTAACTCGACATATGATAGATTGAAATCTCGTGGTATTACTAATTTAGAAGATATATTTGAATAAAGAGGTGAAAAAGATGGAGGGGTTAAGTATTAATAATTTAATTACAAATGAAGATATAGTTGTTACTTATACTCCATCTGTAATTTATTATTCATATGTAATAGTTAAAGATAATATATATGGAAATCCTGTTTACGTAAGTGATGGTTCTTTAAGTGAGATAAGACTTACTGAAGAAGGTAGTTATAGAATAGAAGTGACAGTAGGTGGCGTAGTTACAACTACCGGTGAATATGTAATAGATAAGACTAATCCTGTAATTAATTTAAAGGATAAACAATATACAATAACTAATAAAGAGAGTTTTGATGTTAATGATAAAGTTACTGCCTCAGACTCAAGAGAAGGGGATTTAACTAACTTAATAACTACTAATAAAAATGAAATTGATTTTAGGGTACCAGGTATAAAAAAGATTGAATATAGTGTTAGTGATTCTGCTGGTAATATTGCAACTGATACTATTTATGTTACGGTAAAAAAAGATTATTCTGAATTAATATTAACAGGTCAAGTATCTATGATACTTTTATCACTGGTTATAATAATGTTTATAGTTAAATATTTGAAAAGTATTAAATTAGAAAAGAGATTTTCTAAATATACTATTAATTCATCTAAAAATAAGTCAATTTCTCTTTTTGATAATATATATAATCAGTATAATGATTTTATAGAAAAAATGAGTAAAAAGTTAGGTAAAATTAGTTTCTTAAATAAATCTAGCGAAAAATATAAAAAATATGTTACTGCGTTTGAATTAGATTCTAATACTATGAAAGTAATAAGTAATAAGATAGTATTTGGTGTTTTATTTATATTAGGATTTCTTGTATTAAATTTATTTAGATCAAGAATAATAGCTCCTATAGAGATTATTATTCCATTTGTACTTGGATATTTTATACTTGATTTAATATATATTTATAAATATTCTATGTATAAGAAGAAAATTGAAAAAGATTTAATAGATGCAATTACTATTATGAATAATGCATTTAAAGCAGGCAAAAGTATTATTCAGTCAATAGATTTAGTAGCACTTGAATTAACTGGACCTATATCAAGAGAGTTTAAAAAAATTAGTATGGAGATTGGTTTAGGTTTAGATATCGAGGTTGCTTTTAAAAGATTTGCTGAAAGAATAAAACTAGAAGAAGCTATATATTTAACATCTAGTTTAGCTATTTTAAATAAAACAGGTGGAAATATAATAAAAGTATTTGATTCTATAGAAAAAACTTTATTTAGTAAAAGAAAATTACGTGAAGAATTTACTTCACTTACTAGTAGTTCTAAAATGATTATGTATGTATTAATATTTATACCGGTTGTGTTTGCTATATTTTTAAATATAATAAATCCTGGTTTCTTTAAACCTTTATTTACAACACAAATTGGTTTATTATTATTTATTATAATGATAATTATTTATGTAGCATACATTATAATAGTAAAAAAAGTTATGAAAGTAAGGATGTGATAAGATGAACAAGGGAATTGTAAAAAAAATATATAGAGAAAAAGATATAAAACGTATTCAATCTGAGATAAATATGTTAGGAACTAATAGAAAATTTAAGTTTGATGCAGTAGAGTTTTTAAGTTTAAGAATTGTTACTACTATATTAATTACTATATTATTGTTTTTATCAAGTGTAAATTATTTTATAATTCCATTTATAATTATTGCTTACTATAACTTGTTTTATTATGTGTTAATTAAGAATGAAATAAATAAAAGAATAAAAAAATTAGATAAAGAAGCTCTTAGTTTTTTTGAAATTTTAACACTTTCGTTAGAATCTGGTAGAAATTTAGAGAATTCTTTAGAGATTACGTGTTATAATATAGATAATGAATTGTCTAATGAATTTAAGAGAAGCCTAATGGAGATAAGGTTTGGAAGGTCTTTAATGGAAGCGTTAGATGATTTAAAGAATAGAATTCCATCTGATACAATAAATAATATTATTTTAAATATTACTCAAACTAGTGTGTTTGGAAATAGTATTGTTGATGTTATGAATAATCAAGTTGAATTCTTAAGAGAAAAACAAATTTTAAATATTAAGTCACAAATTAATAAAATTCCAAATAAAGTAAGTATTGTATCAGTACTATTTATAGTACCACTTATACTTCTTATGATACTTGGACCATTTATTATAAATTTATTATGATAGGAGAGAAAACATGAAATATTATATGGCTGGAATTAAAGGGGCTGGCATGAGTGCACTTGCACTTCTTCTTTCTGATTTAGGTTTTGATGTAGTAGGTTATGATGATGCGAAAGAGCATCGCTTTACTGAGGACAAACTAATAGATAGAGGAATAAAAATATATAATAGTGAAAATAATGAATTAGATGAAGATTCTATAGTTATTTATTCACCTGCACTTAAACTAGATTCACATCCAGAACTTATAAAAGCAACTAATATGGGATTAAAGATATATGAATATCAAGAAATGCTTGGTAAGCTTACTAAAAAATTTGAGACTATTTGTATATCAGGTTGTCATGGAAAAACAACTACAACTTCTATGCTTAGCCATATTATGAGCAATATAGATAAATGTAATTATTTAATTGGCGATGGAATTGGACATGGTGATAGAGAATCTAATAAATTTATATTAGAGTCTTGTGAATATAGAAGACATTTTCTAGCTTATGAACCTGAATATGTAGTAATAACTAATATAGATATGGATCATACAGATTATTATAAAAGTATGGATGATATGATTCTTGCATACCAAGAGTTTGCTAATAAAGCGGATAAAATGGTTATTGCTTGTGGTGATGACCCATATACTCATATGTTAGAAGTTAATCCTCAAATATATTACTATGGTATTTCTGATGATAATGATATTAGGGCTGTTGATATTGAATATAGAAATGATGGAACAAGTTTTGATGTATATGTAGAAGATGAATATTATGGACATTTTGATTTGCCTTTATTTGGAAAGCATATGCTTCTTAATGCTCTTGCTGTTATTGCTGTATGTCATTATGAAAGATATGATGCAAGGGAAGTTGCTAAAGTTTTAAAAACGTTTAAAGGTGCTGAAAGACGTTTTAAAGAAACTTTTGTTGGAAACAATGTAATTATTGATGATTATGCTCATCATCCAACAGAAGTAAAAGTTACAATAAAAGGGGCTCGCCAGAAGTATCCTGATAAAAAAATAATAGCAGTATTTAAAGCTCATACATTCTCACGAGTAGATGAGTTCAGTGAAGAATTTGCTGCAGCTTTAAATTTAGCAGATAAAGCATTTGTAATGGATATTAATTATGATAGGGAAAATCCAGAAGATTATCCAGGTATTGATGCTTATACAATAATAGATAAATTAGATGATGGCGATTATATAGAACAAGGTATGAGTGATAAATTACTAGAATATGATAATGCTGTTATACTTTTTATGAGCAGTAAGGAGATATACTTACTAGAAGAAGAATATATGAAAAAATTAGAGGAAAGGATTAAAGAAACTAATAATTAGTTTCTTTAGTATGTTGGTGTGTGATTTATGAATAGTAAATTAAAAAAGATAGGTTTTATATTAACGCTTATAAGTGCATTATTATTGCCAGGAATGCAAGTATTATTTATAATAGGTTGTAATTCAAAATATTTAATAAGTTTTCCATTCTTTATAGCAGTAATTGTGCTTAATATATTATTATTAATTACCTTAATAGTAGGAATAATATTATTTATAAAAAATAGAGAAGCTAATAAAAGAAGAATTAGGAAATGGTTAAAAGTTATAATGACTATATTCATGATTTGTTATGTAATTGGATGTACTGCTTTTATAATCCTATTATATGGACCATATGATAGATTTAGAACATGGTTAATAACAACAGCTATGAGTACAATGAATCACCAATATTTGTGTAAATGGTTTTATAATGATACTCAAATAGATGATGTATTAAGTCAAAACTTTGTAATTGAAAGTGAAGAGGATACAGACCCAGAACTAATTAAACAAGAAATAGAAGCTAGTTATAATGAGTATGAAAAAGAATTATTAATTCATGATGAAGGAGAACTTTATAAGATTGTTAAATTTGAAGTAAATGGAGCAGATGCTTATATGGCTGCAATATTCGATCCGTCTAAAGTAAGATTAGAAATTACTGAACAAATAGGAGTAATTGGGGAATATGTTACTAGAATGGCAGAAAGAAATAATGCGATTATGGCTATAAATGCTGGAGGATTTATTGATGCTGGTCACAATTTAGGAGAATCTCCAACTGGAATAACTATAAAAGGTGGACAAATTATAACAAACAATGAATACGGAATAGCTAGTACTTCTGGAGGATTAATTGGATTAACTAATGATAATGTTCTTGTTCTTTTAAAGAATAAGACTGCAGAAGAAGCACTTGCTATGGGCGTTAGAGATGCAGTGTCTTGGGGACCTTTCTTAGTAGTAAATGGTGAACCTTCTATCGTATCAGGAAATGGCGGATGGGGCGGAGGCGCTAGATCTGCTATTGGTCAAAGACAAGATGGAACGCTTTTATTCTTGCAAGTAGGAAGTAATTCAATGAGAACAACTGGAGCTGGAATGGAAGATTTAGTTGAAATAATGGTTAGATATGGCGCTTATAATGCGGCAAACCTTGATGGTGGTACATCTAGTGTACTTGCACTTAGAAGAGATATAGCACAAAGAGATTGGGGAGCAACGTGTCACGATTATTTTACTGGTTATGCTTGTGCAATAAATGATCCAATAGATGCTGCAGGTATTCATCAAACAAGATATATAGCTGATGCATGGATAGTAGTAGAATAGATTTTATCTATTCTTTTTCTTTACTTTATTATAAAAAAATGTTAGACTAAATTTTGGTGATGTCATGATTTATAATATAAGTGATGTAGTTAGACAAAATGTATATAAAAAAAGCTCTTTACAATTTTTCTTATATTTTGATACTCTTACTGAAAATGAAAAGGAGTTTTTATTTAGAATAATATTATTAGATTATTATAAAGTACTTTGTACTTATATAGCACCAGTATTAAAAAAGTCTGATGAAGATGTTATGGGAATTTTAAAATTTTGTATAGAAGAACCTGAAATATTTATAGAATATTTAAATGGTGCTAGAGCGTTCTATGATATGGATTACGTATCAAAAACTATAATAATGGATAAAATGGAAGATTTAAATTTAGATTTAAAATTATTTTCAGTTTGTAAAACTCATATTTTAGATAAATTAACTTATATATTAATTGATGACCCAGAGTGTTATAAAGAATACTATATTGATTATTTAAGGAAAAATAATTTTAAGTTAGAAGCTAAAAAGATAATTTTAAAT
>JAZTXB010000131.1:0-6143 GCA_045636225.1 Bacilli bacterium | reverse complement strand
TCTTATATTATATTTAGAAACTAATTTTGGAATTGTTAATCCGTTTTTTCTATCTTTATATAAATTTATTTTATCTTTATAAGTTAATTTTGACATATAAAAACCTCGTTTCTATGTCCAAGAAACGGGGTTCATATCATTAATAGCTTGTTTTAAAATAAACCACTTATATTTCCATTATTATCAATTTTCATATTTAAATAAGCACTGTTTTCACCTAAACCTGGCATAGTCATAATACTTCCCATTAAAACAACTATAAAACCAGCTCCTCTAGATAATTTTACATCTGTTACATTCATTTCAAAATTATTTGGAGCGCCTAATAATTTAGGATTATCACTAAATGAATACTGAGTTTTAGCTATACAAATAGGCAAATTGCCAAAATTATTTTGTTCAATTAATTTTATTTTTTCTTTTAATTCATCATTTATTATTACATTATTAGCTCTATAAATCTCTTTACATACTTTATTTATTTTTTCTATTATAGAACTATTATTTTCATATATTGGTTTATAATCAACTTCATTTTCACAGATTTCTATTATTTTAGTAGCAAGCTCTATAGCTCCCTCTCCACCATTTTCAAATGAAGTGCAGACTTCTATAGGATATCCCATATTTTTAACAAATTCTTTTACATAATTTATTTCATTTTCTGTATCAAATTTAAATTTATTTATACAAACTACTATATTTTTTGTATATTTATTTATATTTTCAATATGTCTTTCTAAGTTAACTATTCCAATTTTTAAAGCATCTATATTTTCTTTATTAATATTTTCTTTATCTACACCACCATTATATTTTAAACTTCTTATAGTAGCATTTATTACTACACAATTAGGTTTTAAATTAGCATTAGGACATTTGATATCTAAGAATTTTTCAGCACCTAAATCAGCTCCAAAACCTGCTTCTGTAACCACATAATCACAAAGATTTAAACCAAGTTTTGTAGCAATTATAGAATTACATCCATGAGCAATATTAGCAAATGGCCCACCATGTATTATTGCAGGATTATTTTCAAGTGTTTGTACTAAGTTAGGTTTAATAGCATCTTTTAATATTAACGCAATAGAATCTACACAATTTAAATCACGAGCAAATACCATTTCTTTTTTATTGTTATAACCAATTAGAATATTTCCAATCCTTTTCTTTAAATCTTCTATATCTTTTGCCATACAAAGTATTGCCATAATTTCGCTAGCAACAGTAATATTAAAATGTTCTTCTCTATTATAAGCACTATTGATTGTTATATTACGAAGTGCTCTATCATTAAGATCAACACACCTATTAAATACTACTTCGTTAATATCTAGACTATTTCCTTGAAATATATGATTATCAATAATAGCACATAATAGATTATTAGCAGCTCCTATAGCATGTATATCACCAGTAAAATGAAGATTAATATCTTCCATTGGCACTATTTGAGAATATCCACCACCAGTAGCGCCTCCTTTTATACCAAAAACAGGTCCCATAGAAGGTTCACGAAGTACAACCACACTATTTTTATTTAACTTTCTCATGGCATCATTTATGCCTATACTTACTGTAGTTTTACCTTCACCATAAGGAGTTGGATTTATTGAAGTAACTAATATTAATTTACCATTTTCTTTATTAACATCTATATCTAAATTAACTTTTGCTTTGTATTTTCCATAACATTCTAAATATTTATTATCTATGTTCAGTTTGCTTGCTACTTCCACTATTGAAAGCATATTACATTCATTACTAATTTCTATATCTGATTTCATGCAATCACCTCTAGTTATATTATACTATAATTATTTAAAATATAAAATTAAAAAACAAGTTTTATTTAAACTTGCTTTAAAAACCACTTCTTTTTCTCAAGAATGATGGAATTATGTCATCAGAATCATCATCATCGTCGCTAGAATAATTAAAGTTTGATGCATGTTCATTAATTCCCCTAGGAATAGGATTTTCTATTACTTTTTTCTCATCTTCAAAACCAGTAGCAATTACTGTAACAATAATTTCATCATTTAAATTTTCGTTAATTACAGCTCCGAATATAGTATTCATTTCAGTCTTAGCACTAGCTCTAATAACTTCTGCTGCTTCTTCTACTTCAAATAAAGTTAAGTTGTTTCCACCTGTAACATTTATAATAGCATCAGTTGCACCATCGATACTAGTTTCTAAAAGTGGGCTTGATATAGCTTGTTCTGCAGCTTCTCTGGCTCTATTTTCGCCAACACCTATACCTATACCAATTAAAGCCTTTCCACGTTTTTCCATTACAGTTCTAACGTCTGCAAAGTCTAAGTTAATTAATCCTGCAACAGCAATTAAATCTGATATAGATTGAACTCCACGTCTAAGTACATTATCAACTTCTTTGAATGATTCTAAAAGAGGTGTTGACTTATCAATAATTTCTCTTAATTTATCATTAGGAATAACTATTAAAGTATCTACACAATCTTTTAGTTGCTCAATACCTGCAGTAGCTTGATCCATTCTTTTCTTTCCTTCAAAAGAAAATGGTTTAGTAACTATACCAACAGTTAATGCCCCAAGTTCTTGAGCAATACTTGCAATAACAGGAGCAGCACCTGTACCAGTTCCTCCACCCATACCGCAAGTAACAAATATCATATCAGCACCTGATAACGCTTCTTCTAATTCTTTTTTACTTTCAAGAGCAGCTTCTCTACCTACCTCAGGTTTTGCACCAGCTCCTCTTCCTTCAGTTAAATTTTCACCTATTTGTATTTTTGTTGGAGCTTTAGAACAATTTAATACTTGCAAGTCTGTATTTGCAACAATAAATTCAACACCTTTTACTCCTGACTCTATCATTCTATTAACAGCGTTATTTCCACCGCCACCAACACCAATAACCTTTATTTTAGCTACTTGGTCCATTTCTAATCCAAACATAATTTCCTCCTCTATTCGCCAAAGAAATATCCAAACAATTTCCCTAACATTAAATCTGAGGCATTCGATTTTCTACCAACTTGAGAAGTAATCTGATATACCTCATTGTCGCTTATCATACTATAATTTTGATTTTTTAATTTCAGTTTACTTATAAAATATACTAGATTTCCAATGCATGATGAATACATATTATCTCTAATACCAAGCATTCTAACATTACCAATGTTAGCATTATCACCAAATACATCTTTTACAACATACTCAAATCCTGGTATATTGCTAGTACCGCCTGTAATTATAATATAATCTATTTTCTTGCTTGTCAATAGATTTATTTCTTTTTTTGCTTCATTTAATATTTCTTCAGTTCTAGACATAACAACTTCTGAAATTTCAAATTGATTAATTTTAATTAGTTCTCCAGAAGCATTTTTTACTTCAATCAAATCATTTACACTAGCATTTTTCTTATGTGCTAAAGCAAACTTTAATTTTAATTGTTCTGCAACATTATCACTTACTTTATACATATATGATATGTCATTATCTATATTTTTGCCACCCATATTAATAATACTACTTTTTACAAGAATACTTTTATTATATAATGATAAATTTGTAATATCGCTACCCACATTTATAATAGCACCAATTTTATCTTCAAATTTACTATTATTAAAAGAATATAAATCTCCAATATTATTTAATGAGACATCTACAACTTCTATCCCTAATTGTTCCAAAAGAGAAACTACTGAATAAATATTCTTCTTAGGTGTAGTTGCTAAAACAGCCTTACATCCAAGTGCTGTTCCTTTCATTCCCACTGGATTTTTTATAAAAGCTTTATCATCTAATGTATAATCAACTGGCAAAACAGTAACTTTTTCTCTAGTTGCATACTTAGCAGTTCTAACAGCAACTTCAAGAGAATTCATAACATCTTCATGCGTTACTACAGAATCTGCACTATCTATTTTTATATCGCCTTTTATTATAGAATATTCGGCATTAAAAGAAGGGACATTAGCAATAACTTTTCTTATCTTTAGTCCCAACATATCTTCAACTTCATTTAAAGCCCCTCTAACAGATTCTAAAGCTTTTTCCACATCTGTTATAAGGCCTTTTTTTATCCCTTTAGATTTGTAAGATGTTGAAGCAAGTAAATTTATTTTATTTTGATAAAGTTCCGCAACTATAATTTTTATAGTGTTTGAACCAATATCAATACTAGTATACACGTGCTTCATTTTATCATCTCCTATAATCTATAATAATATTATACTATAAAAAATAAAAAAAGTAAAAACTTTTTTTAAATTTCTTGTACAACAATTATAATCATAGGTTTGCATTCTGTTTCTTTATAAAAATACTTCCCTAACTTTTCTCTTATATCTAACTTAATTTTATTATAATCAATATATTTTTCTTTTATATTTTCTATAATAGCAGTAGATACAATATTTTCTGCTTCTTTTATCATATCTATATTATCTTTTACATAAATAAACCCTTTAGTTATAATGTTTGGTTTATTAATTATAATTTTTTTCTCTTTATCAATATTAGCATTTACTATAACAATACCACTATCACTTAGCATTTCTCTATCTTTTAAAACTAGATCTCCAATATCACCAGCTGTTTTGCCATCTATAAGTACATCTTCTACTTTAATTTTACTATCATTATCTACTAATTTCCCATTTTTAAAACTAATAAATTCTCCATTTAGTTTAAGTAAAATATTTTCTTCTGGTATATTTAAATTTTTAGCAAGTATTGCATTTTCTACTTGATGTCTATATTCCCCAATAACCGGAAAATAATATTTTGGATTCATTAAATTAATCATCATCATAATATCCTCACTAGATGCATGAGGCGAAATAACATTTTTAGATAAAGTAATTAATTTAGCACCTACTTTGGCTATTTTATTGAATACCTTAGTAGCAGTTATTTCACTCCCTTCATATATTGGAGAAAGCATAACTACAGTATCAGTCTCATTCAAAGTAACGAATTTATCAGAATTTCTAAGTATTCTTTTTAAACTATTATACGGATTTTCTCTTTCATTAGAAATTATAACTATTATTCCTTCTTCATTTACATGTGTAATTGGTTTTATTCTATCTTTATCAAAATTAATATATCCAAGTTCTATACCTTTAATTATTGTATTTTGAAGATTTTTTCCCATTATAACTACATTCCTATTTGTATTAGATACCTCATTAAATAATTCTTGAATTCTATATATTTGTGTTTCAAATATATTATAAAATATTCTTCCTTCATTTTCAGTTATAGTTGTTCTAATTAAAGAACTTGCCCTATGTTTTGGTGATGAAAATCCTTGTTTATCTGCATATAAAGATTCATTCATCAAACACAAAACACCTTGTTTACCTATATACGCTAACTTTCCAATATCAGTTTTATATGGTCCCATCATCGCTGGATCAAATAAATAATTACCACTAAATACAATAGCACCATCACTAGTATTTAAAACGTATAAGAAACTATCAGGTATTGAATGTGATATTTGTACTGGAAAGATTGCCTCATTTCCAAAAGTAATCTTTTTATGCGCACTAATTTCAATTAAATTAGCATTATTTATACCGCTTTCTTCTAGGTCTTGTTTTATTACTTCTAAAGTAAATTTTCCTGCATAAATCTTTATATCTGGAAAATCAGAAATTATATCCGAAAGAGCCCCCATTTGATTATCATGACCATGTGTAATAAATATTCCAACTATTCTATCTTTATTTTCTTTTAAATAATCATAATTAGGTATTATATAGTCTACACCTAATAATTTATCATCTGCATACTTTAGACCAGCTTCAAATATAAATATTTTTTCATCTACTTCAACTACATACATATTCTTACCAATTTCGTTTTGTCCACCTAAAGCTACAATATTAATTTTACTCATATTAACTCCTTTCTTTTATTTCTAGTAAAATGCTAACTAATTATATCATCATAAAGAAAAAAAAGCAATTATCTCACAAATTTTATTGCTTTTTTCGTGAATTTTCATTTGGAAGTCCGTTTTTTTAATAAAAGCGGAAATAAGTCTGAATATAGTAAAATATATAGTGTTTCTTTGCTTAGAAGGAGGAAATAAAAATGAAAGAATGGAAACACTTAAACATTGAACAAAG
>JAZTXB010000130.1:0-21672 GCA_045636225.1 Bacilli bacterium | reverse complement strand
AAAAAATATAATAAAATATTAAATAAATATAAAAAAGAATATTTAGGAATATAATAAATTTATACTTAATTTCAAAAAAATCGCCTTACGACGATAATTTTGTTTTATATATTTTAGTCACTATGTATTGACTTTTCCCATTTTTCTACATTTTTTTCTTTTTTTACAAAAAAAGTGCTATTTTAAGCACTTATTACTGTTCCATTTGCATCAAATTGATAATTTGGAGTAGAACCACCTGCTGGCGCTTCCCCTTCTGGTGCAGATTCTGTACTATTTGGTGCAGCTATAACATTACCATTTGCATCAAATTGGAATCCACCAGATGTTACTGGTTGAGCTACTGGAGCTATTGGCGTTACTGGAGTAACTACTGGTGTTTCTATCACTGGTGCAACATATCCTGGAAGTCCTGGTCCTATTGGTGGAACTGGAGCTTCTACAGGTTGTACTGGCACAACAGGTGAAACTGGAGCAACTGGTGTCACAGGTTGTACTGTTGCTGGAGCACTTGGTACAACAGGTACTACTCCTTCTTGTTGTCTAATTGCTTGTGGTGCACTTTCAGCAACTGGACTATTTGCATATAATAATTGATTTAATTTAATTTTAAAATCCTTTTCTTCTTGATCCACTAATCCTAAATGATATATCTTATCTATTTGATCATGATTAAAAAGTGCTGTTTGATCACTTGAAATTATTCCTTCTGGATACATACATCCACTATAATCATACATAACTCCTTCCGCTTCTTCTGCTGCCATTGTACAGAATCCAGTAATCATTAATCTTTTACTAGCTCCTTTTAGCATTACCACTGTTCCAAGTGGTAAAAATTTTTCTCCTACATTATTCACATTCTTTCCTCCTTCTTATTCTTATCTACTTTTATTTTTTCCATACTTTTCAATTAATTCTTGTTCATATTCTAAAGGCACCAAAGGACCTGTTATATCTGTTTGCTGCTTTTTCTTTAACATTGATTGAAATGTTTTTTCGTTACAACTTATCAATCGCCTATTCTTATCTTGTTCTGATAATGATGCTAACCATTTATAAAACCGTTCATTATCTTCCATTATTGCTTCAATGTAACATGACTCCATTGAAAAAGCTAACGGAGAATTCATTTGATTTGATAATTCATATTCAAATACACCATAACAACAATTTGAAACATTACAAATTGAAATTTTATCAGATGAATAAATTTCCTTTAACACACCTGCATCAAAAAATTTTTGTAACGATAATTGAAATTGAGCTTGTTTATCCATAAAATCTCACCTCTCTATGATACAACGGCATCAACCACCGGATTGATTACGCCTTCTTTAATAATTGTTTTTTCTGAATCTTTTGTTGCTTTATCCAAAATCATTCCCTTAATTCCATATTTAAATTTTCCTGATGACGAAGTTTCTTTTTTTAAATTATCTTTCCCAGCTTTACTGTATTCCTTAACTTTTTCAAAAAACTTTGATAATTTGCTTTGATCAACATCGTCAGCCAAATCAGAAAATTGATTCACATCTTCCATACCACCCTTAGAATTTGCGCGAAGAATTTCTGCCTTGTTTTTTGAAAATAAAGTACTAATTTTACTTTTTACATTTCCTATAACGTTTTTTGAATTTGTATATAAGTTGGAATTAGAAATTGTTTGTCCTAATTTTGATTTTTTTAAAGCAGATGTTGCTTTAGATGTAATATCACTTGCTTTAAAATTACCAGCAATTACCTCAGTTATAGCAGCTGAAGTTCCATCTATAATTGCTTTCTCAGTATTATAATCGTCATCTACAATAACAGTTGTACCCTCTTTAACAAAAGCCTTAGCGAACTGTACTACTCCTTTACCTACAGCTTTTACATTTCCTAATGACTTACCTACTACTTTTGCCATCTTATGACTATCTCTTAATAAAGATATTGTTACACCTTCTACCACTGCTTGACTACCAGATGCAGCCATTAATTTTAAAACATTACTAGTTGAAATATTATCCTGCTGATTTTTTCTTATAGATTTATAATTTTCATATACATTGTTTTCTAAATTATATTCTACAATTTGAGTTGCTTCTTCTAAAGTAAGTTCTGGATAATTTTTAAGTGTTTCATTAATATAATAAGATTTTGTTTCTTTATCTATTACAGCATTATAGTTACTCTGTGTTGCTTTGCCTAATTCTGCAGTACCTGCAACTACTCCATTTGCAAAAGTAGATACAAATCCACCAGCAACTCCTCCTGCTGCGCCAGCTACTCCTGCAGTAAACACACTTGCAACTATTACACCAACATAATAACCTACACCCTTTCCAATTTCATAAACTATACCACCATCTCTTTTAGCCCAATCAAATGAATATTTATCAAAAAAAGTTCCGTCATAATGTTGAAAAATTAGCTTATCTGTATAATTTGTTCCAACAAATGGCAACAATCCTTTTTTCCAAACAGCACCAGTAGCTGAAAAGTCCCAACCATTTCCAGATATTCCTTGTGCAAAATCAACAATAATTCCTCCTATTGAACCAAATAAACCACCGATGATTAATACTACAGCATCAACTAATGCCTCTACAAAGCTTACTAAACCTTCTACAAGACTAACAGCAACATTAACAATTGATGCTCCTAAACTTCCTACCCACTTAACTCCCTCACACACTATAGAACAAAATTTTTTTAATGCAGGAAAAACTTTTTCATTTACAAAGGCATTTGTTTTTTTTGCTACTTTTTTGCAGCCATCCCATATTGATTTACCAAAATTTTTTATTCCATCCCAAATTCCTTTTACTGCTTTAGTTGCACCATCTACTATCTTGGCTCCCGTGTTATATATTGCTTTCCCTACTTTTTTTGTAGCATTTACAACTTTAGAACCTAGATTTTTTATTGTTCCTGTAAACTTTTTCCATATTGATTTTACTCCATCTACTATTTTGGCACCAGTATCTTTAAAAAAATCAACTACATTTGTAACTATTTTCTTTGCTCCACTTACAAATCCACCAACAACTTTAGCACCTGTGTCTACTATAGTTTTACCTGCCGTACTACCTATTTTACTTCCAACTACGGCACCAGCTACAGTACCAGCTGCAGCACCTACAATACCACCGATTGCATTCCCTACAGCAGCTCCAGTTATCCCGCCTGCAACACTACCTATCGAAGATGCTATACTACTTACTTTACTAGAAGCTTTATTTTCTATTGTTTTAGCTTTATCTATTTTTTTTGATATCATTGTATCTATATCGCTAATTTCTTTTTGTATGTTATAAATTTGACTTACTATCTCATTTACTGTACTTCTATAATTAAAAGAACTTGGTAAAGAATTTCTTAATGATTGCCCAGTACTATACGCTTCTTGCATAGAAGTTTTAGACTTATTTAAATTTGGTAATACATAAGAATTTACTTTACTTGCGTCTAGTACTATTGCACCCATTATACTCCTCCTATTTATTATTCTGCTGTCGCTAATTGTCTTCTTAATTCACTTATCTGTCTTTCTATTCTTGATATTTTTGTATTTAAATCACTAATATTTCTATTTATTGTAGGTATTATAGTGATATTTAATTTTTTTATCATTTGGCTAATTTGTTCTTTTGTTGTTACTATTTCTCCATTATCTGCTGTTTTATTATTTATAGTAAAGAATCTTTTCATATAATCATTTGATGATACCAAATAATTTGTACTGGTATTTAAATTGGCAATTAATTTTTCAGCATAGTCAAGAGAAGTTCTATATCTAGTTCTTTCTCCTACATAACCAGTTTTTTCTCTACTTAAACTATTTATTCTACTTCTTATTTGAGATTTTGTTAAAGCCATATTAACACTCCTATTCATAAATAAAAGTTAAATACCTTTAACTCTTATTTATAAATGTCTTAATCACTTAAGACAATTTATATTTATTATCCTATTTTACTAGATGCAGTTGCTTCTACTTTTTCATAAGCAGGCGCTACTGTATTAGATAAATAATTTGAACAATCTGTTACTGATTTAATAAAATCAGGAAATTTTGCTTTCATTTTATCAAAAGCTGCATATAATTCACTTGCAGTCTCACTATCATATACATTTTTCACTTTATTAATTACACCTGTCAAATCACTATTAAGTAAAGAATCTAAAGTATTTGCTGATTTTGTTAAATCATTGGCAGCAGCTCTACATCCTTGCGAACTAAATGTCATTGCCATGATATTACCTCCCTATATTATAAATTTTCTTCTAAATTTTTGTAATCTTTTCCTATTGCTACTAAAAGTTCTCCAAACTCATTTATAAGTTGTCCAAACTTTTCATAATCATCTTTAAACGATTCAATTCCATCTGTAAATCTTTGTGCTGCAGAACCTTGCCAAGTTTGTTTCAAATCATTTACTATGTTATAAATTTTTTTAATTTCGTTATTATATGATGACGAATTTTGAATAATTTGATTTCCATAAGTTATCGCTTGTTCTGGATCCATACTTATTTTTGCCATATTCTCACCTCCACTATTTAAAGAACATATAGACAAACTCCCTATTATTCTATAATTAGATTATCACATAAAATATATTTTTAGTCAATGTTTTTAAATAAATTTTATATTTATTTACACAAAAAAGTAGCAATTTATAATTGCTACTATATTAATATAATTTTATCACCATTTTTAATTTCACTTTCCTTTATCGTAGAATTGTCCTCATATATAGTACCATTACTAGAAATAAGTGTACATGATTCTTTTTTTGGAAAATGTCCTTCAGATAACTCATTTATTGTTTTTATTAATAAATCTTTTGTAACTTTTATATTTTTTGATACAGGTATATATATGTCATATTTTTCCTCTATCATGGGAACTATAACAGTAACTAATATCTTATTCGTCATCGTCATCTACCTCCTCATCGGTAGTTGCATTGCTTAAAACTTTAATAAATATAGGATTTCCTTTTTTTACACTATACCCAAATTTATTTCCAATTTCTTCTTTAATATATTTAGGATTTTTAGAAAGCTTCATCGTATATTGGTCTGAAATTCCATCACCAAGCCATACACCATGATTATTTGCTACAACTGTTTTATACCAATTTTCATATTCAAATTGTTTAATATTATCAATTACATCACATATAACAATACTTACTTTTCTAAGATCTTTTGTCATTATCATAAAATTATCTAATTTATTTTGAGCATCAGGTGATAATTTGTTTTTAAATTGACTTAATCCGACTATAACAACTAATAAATCCTGACAGCCTGATATAGCTTGTACATTATATTTATTAGCAACATAGGCATTATTTAATTTTTCTAAGTATATATATATCTTATTAAAAATACCATCTATATCTTCCTTATAATAATTACAATTAAATTTTTCATTTTCAAATAATTTTTCTGCATCTATTATATTAATAGATATATTTTTATTGTAATTACATACCTTTATAAATTCTGGTATAAATGATTCAAAAGCTGTTATTTCATTTGAAGTTATTATTGTTATTGGTTTAGTCCTTAAATCAAATTTTGATACATTAAGTGTTACTTTTTCTATTCCAACAGGTATAGAATCTAATCCATGAATTTCATCTTTCACTACATCAAAGTTTACTATTTTAGGTAGCACCGGAACCTTTTTAGCTTTAACTTGATATTTTTCATTTAACATTTCACACAAAGATTTAATATATTCAGTATTATTATCATCATTTTTATATTTAGCTGATTGAAATTCATAAATTTCTTTAAATTTAATAAGCCCTCTACCCTTAATCTTTGATGGATATAATCCATGTGTATTACCAACTATATCAGAATAATCATTCTCATCATTAAGCTGCAATACTAAGTTTTGTTTAAAATTTTGCTTTAATTTATATCTAATGAAATTAACTCCATTCGTACTTAAAATAAATACAACACCATACTTTAAACCTTCCCTAGTTAGACTATTAAAATCTTCTTGCAAATCTTGATACATTTCATCAAAAGCTTCATATAAATTTATAATAACAACTATATTTGGTATAACTTTACCACTATTTTTTATATATGATTGATAACTTCCACCATACTCAGAAAACAATTTTTTACGTGTTTCAATCTCTTCTTTTAACATTTTAAATAAATTATTTATTTTTTCTGTATCATGGGATAGTAATACATCTCCTATATGCGGAGCACCATCATAAAGCTTCAATGTTTCTGATCCACAATCAATTACATAGAAATTAACCTCTTCTGGTGTATGTCTCATAATAGTAGAATGAATAATTGTACTAATCAAATCTTCTTTACCCATTCCTGCTGCACCATATATTATTGTGTTTCCTTCCTTAGAGAGAGGGAGTGTAAGTATGTGTTGAGACTGAGTTTTAGGATCATCATATTCACCTATTACAGGATTAATAACACACATTTCTTCTTTATAATTATATTTTTGTTCTAGTTCATCAATATAAATATCTGCAGGTATCTTATCAAGCCATAATTGTTTAGCAAATACATTTTCTTCTTTACCTAAATTATATAAATATTTAACTATATTAGATAACTCTTCACCTTTTGCTTTTGTATTAGTATTTGAATCTTCTTTATCCACACTTTTTACAACATACCCAACATTGTTTATAAAATCAATATTAGTATCTATTTTTCTTTTTATTTTATCAGTATCCATATAAGGAACTCCAGCATAAGCAGATTGACCTAATGCAAAAAATTCATTATATCCTACTTGTAAATAAAATCTACCTACACTATGTAATGAAGCTGCATCTGGACATTTAATCATATCAATACTATCTGCTTTATCTTGAACCTTCAAACATACTCTAAATTTAGTATTTGACCAAATTTGATCATCAACCACACCATTTGGCTTTTGTGTTGCTAGTATTAAGTGAACCCCAAGAGATCTACCTATACGTGCTGTTGAAATTAATTGTTCCATAAATTCAGGTTGTTGAGTCTTAAGTTCCGCAAATTCATCACTTATAATAAATAAATGTGGTACCGCCTGTTCTACTTTTCCTTCTCTTCTTAGTCTTTGATATTTATATATATCGATAGTACTTTCATTTAATTTTTGTCTTGCTTGATTAAAAATCCATTGTCTTCTTTTAAGTTCACTTTCTATTGAAGCTAAACTTCTTTTCATATCATTAACATCTAAGTTGGTTATTGTTCCTGCTAGATGTGGTATTTTTACACCAGTTTCTTTATTTTCAAAAGCACCTGCAAGTCCACCACCTTTATAATCTATAAGAACGAAAGCTACTTCATCTGGGTGAAAATTAACTGCCATCGAAAGAATATATGTAATTATAAATTCTGATTTACCACTACCAGTCATACCCGCAACAAGACCATGTGGTCCATGGAATTTTTCATGTAAATCAAGCTTAAATAATTCACCATTAGTATCTACTCCAACAGGAGCTGATAAAGTGGTTATAGGATTATTAGTTTTCCATCTATTAAGTAGATTTAATTGCTCTATTTTACCTACCCCAAACATTTCAAGAAAACCGAGTTTAGAAGGAAGTGAATATCTATCTTTTGCCATTTCTATAGGTATATTAGCAACTAATTTATTAACCTCTTTTATATTTAAATTTCCTATAAAATCAGCTTTAAACGATTGTTGTTTATCTTTTGTAAGTTCATTTTCAAATATTCCTGACTCATTAGTATCTACATTAATGAATGTTGTACACTCATTTGGAAGTCCAAGTAATCTTTCCTGAACTAATAATAAACTAAATCCTAAATTATTTTTTTGACTTAAAGTATTTTTTATTATTTCAATATTTCTTAAGGATTGATAATCATCTGTTATTATTAGAAAATATGGTTGATAATTTTTATAATCACCACTTCTTAACTTATTTGTATCACCGTCTTCATATTTTCTATTTTGATAATAATTATCTAAATATATAGACAACTGATTAGCTTCATCTACATCTGCCGAAAAAAATCTTATAGTTTTGTCATCATCTGTACAATATGGTGATGATTTTAAATATTCCCATCTATCTTGACTTTCTTTAGAAGTCATTATAATTATTTTTAAATCCTCATAGCTATGAAATGTCATTAACTGAAGAAGTAAACCCTCAACAAAAGCCTTAGTTACTCTTTTTTTACCAATTATGGCAGATATATATTTATGAGTTAAATTAACCGTAACTGGAACATCCGTCATAATCTTAGTTTCTGCTCCCAATTTATCT
This sequence comes from Bacilli bacterium, assembly GCA_045636225.1. Classification (GTDB taxonomy): domain Bacteria; phylum Bacillota_I; class Bacilli_A; order RF39; family UBA660; genus UMGS1613. The sequence goes on along the minus strand of JAZTXB010000130.1, from coordinate 13,384 downwards.
AAAACTTCCCTTAAGTTATTCTCAGTAAGTGAAAAATGTTCCTCTGGATAATTCACTTTTACATAGGGTTCCACATTCCCTATACCAAGTCTAACATTTAAGAAATCATCGTGCTCAATTTTTCTTTCCCATAAATTTCTTTTTCTACCTACTATAATTTTTTTACACTCATCAAGCGGTATATTATTTTCTATTAAAGATTGTCTTTGTTTAGAAACTATATTTTGAATATGTTGTCTTCTTTCTTCAATATATTCATTATATTTTTTTATTCTTATTTTTTCTCTCTTTTTACTTTGTCTTTTAGAAAAATTTTTTTGTAACATTGGCCAAACCATCATACTAAGTAACATAGCACCACAAGTTATTAAGGATGGAAGCGCAGATGTTAATGACTGAGTTCCGCTCATAACATTTCCAACTGAAGTTACACCAGATACCATAGATGTAATACCCATTGTAATCATAGGACCCAAAGTATAAGCAAGAGGCATCTCATCCTGTTTTTCTTGTTCTGGCGGTGGGTCAATATGAACTTCTTCTTCTTCTACGCTAGTTCTAAATCTAGGCATTCTAAAGAAATAATCACTTTTACTATAAACTTTTAATTCTGTATCTTCTTCTTTTTCTTGTTCATTATTATTTTTATTAATATTTAGTGGTTCTCTCTTCCTCAATATTTGTTCATTATAATTTATAATTCCCTTAGGATTATTAAGGATAATATAAGTACCGCAAATAATAATTTTTAAATTCATTACTGATACTATATCCCCAATTTCTAAATCACTCTCAGTTACTGCACTACCATTAACAAAAACAACACCACTATTAGTTAAATTTTTAACATTCCAAATACCATTAGTAGAAGTCAAAATACATTGTTCTTTAGCTACATAAGGATTATTATAATTAATAGAGTTGTTAGAAGCATTACCTATAGTTATTTGTACGTTAGCCCCTACTTCGAACTCATTTGACTGATTATCATAAACAGGTGAAGTGCACAAAATATAATTATATTGTTCTCCCTTTACCTCTAATTCATAACAAAAGTATTCTTCAAGAATTAACTCATCAACTAACTTCCCATTATTTACAATTTTTGTTTCAAAATTACTCTTTAATAACCATTTCCCATCTTTAGCTTCTATATTTATAAGATTCCTTTTTAAATTATTTTTGTCTTTATCTTCAATCCAAAAACTTCCACTTATTTTAATTGGAAGATTTGTATTATGCACTTTACCATTTTTAATTAAAGATATTCTCATAATGCACCTCTTGATATTCTTCTACCTATATAAAATTATACAAAAAAAATCTATATTTTTCAATAGATTTTTTTAATTATTTAGATCTAAATCTGCATCATTAAATTTATATACATCGCGTATTGAATCTTCCTCTAGCGCTTCGATATCATCTAAGTAACTATGATTAACTTTTTTCGGTTCTACATAACCTGGAAGTCCTGGCCCTATTGGGGGTACTTCTTCCTCTTTTTCTTTACTATCAACTGACACTAAATTACCACTTGCATCAAATTCATATGTTTTCTCTGTTGTTACATTTCCTTCTTCATCAAAATTATAACTTGACACTTTTTTATTTTCCGGTTTTACATAACCTGGAAGTCCTGGCCCTATTGGAGGTACTTCTTCCTCTTTTTCTTTACTATCAATTGATACTAAATTACCACTTGCATCAAATTCATATGTTTTCTCTGTTATTACATTTCCCTCTTCATCAAATTTATAATCTGAGACTTTTTTATTTTCTGAATTAGCAGTAACATCCACTACTGTACCATTTTCATCAAATTCTATATTTTTAAAAATATTCCATTCACTATTTATATTATCTTTTATTGGTTGTTGTTCGTATTCTTTATAAAAAGGATTTTCTATTTTCTCTGTTGTTTGAGCACTTATAACATACCCATTCTCATCAAATTCTATATTGTTCAAGGTGTTTTTTTCCTCTACAACAGGGTCCGCTATCATAACAACGCCATTTGAATCAAATAACAATTTAGAATAAGTTTTATTAGATGTTAAATACATATCATTTTCTTTATGAAATTCAGCAGCTCTTTCAACTTCATCTTCATCATTTCCTGTTAATCTATTTAACAAACCTTCAAAAGTTCTTTGTTCATCATTTTTAAAACCTAGAAAATCAACATTTTCAATATCAGTATGATTAAACGAACAAAATGATTCAGAAATTAGCATTCCTTCTGGATATGCACATCCTACATAATCATTTATTTTTAGATTTCCTTTTAATTCAGGCGAATAATACCCAATTATCATCACCTTTTTGTTTTTTCCTTTTAAAGAACATACCGAACCAATTGGTAAATACTTTCTTTCCATAAAAACACCTCTTTATTCTTATAAATATATTATATTAAAAAAAGAAAAAAAAAGCAATCAAATATTTTAAAATTATTTAATTGCTGATTGTCTTAATGGAATTGAATAATTTTCTATACTACTAATATCAAAATTTAATTCATTATTTATTTCAGATATTTTTTTATTACTACCTTTAATAACATTATAAACAGATTTAATAGAATTAAAGTTTGATTTAAAACCTTCATCCAACGAATTTAAATTTTGACTATAAATAAAACCACTTGGAACAGATAATGTATTACTTATTTGAATAGCTTTTTCTATTTTTTCTAAACAATTATACAGCCCAGTATTAACTAATCGTTCAAGGCCTTCTTCTTCAAAATATATTTTTGCCATTATATCACCTCAAATTTCTTACATGAGTGTCATATTCATCTGCTGCAGTTGTTAAAATTTTGCTATAATTAACCAATGTATTTAAAATCTTATTGTAGTATATTTTTTCTGAATTAGTTCTCATAACAAAATTTTGTTTTGATATTCCTGACCACTCATTAGTTTTTATACCGATATTTGTTATACGTTCAAAAAAAACATTTAATTCTTCGTTTAATTCTTTTGTAAGTGCAAGCAAATCTTTTCCACTTTCTCTTAGTTTAGTTGTATCTACTATTAATTTTTGCATAAACTATCACTCACTTTCATTCATACTATTAATAATAGCAATTTGTTTATTAATATTTTGAATTTCTCTATCAATTCTATTTATTACTATGTTTTTTAAAAAATTTCTCTTATCTATCAATTCTTCTCTAATCAAATTAATATTCCCTTTATCAATACTAATTGAATCAATAGTATAAAATTCTTTTATTTTTTCTGCTGGTATTTCTAAATTTTCTATTGCAGACGTTAAATTAGAAACAATTGAATTTATATCTGATTTTAAAGTTCTGTACCTAGATCTTCTACTTATTAATGAACTCACACTACTCATGATACTCACCCTTAGTATTAATACTTTCCATTTTAGCAGTAGCAGTTTTTAACGTTGATACTAGATTTTGATCACTAACTATATATTTATTTTTTAATTTTATCATATCTTCTGCATAACTTATTAAGTTCTTATTTATTATATTAAAATTAGCACTAAAACTATTAAACTTATTTCTATAATTAGTTGCAGCCTCACATTCATAAAAATTCTTAGTATCATCAACTACATCTAATATTTGATTAAGTGTTTTATTAACTTTTTCTGCATAACTATATATATCAAGAATAAGTTTATCCATAGCTTCGTAATTTATACCTCTACCATCATACATATATATCACCTATCTTCTATTAATATTGTATATTATTTAATGTTTGTTTGCAATAGAAAAACAAAAAAAGCGCATCATTAGTGCACTTTTTTTGTGTTTGGATTTAAAAATTCTTCTTGTATAAATCTAATAGCGGGTGCAGCCTCTGAATTAAGTGCACTTTCCCTTTCAAATAAATAATTTATTTTATCCGAATTCAAGAATTTTAAATCATAATTTTTTACTACGCTATCTCCAATTTTTATTTTTGAAGTATAATTATTATAATTGTTTATAATTTCTTCTTCACTACAATTTATAGTTTTAGATAATTCTTCAAAAAAATTATCTTGAATATCTATGTAAGTATTCATAAAATGTTCATTATATTGATATTTTTTAGGGCTATTATATAAAACATGATTATTTATATCATTTTCAAAAATTGATATTAAATAAAATATATCCCCCAGAGAAATTTCTTTTTCTATTATAGCTTTAGATAAATTCTTATAAAATATTTTTGTAAGAGTTTCACAAATAGAACCTTTTATTTCATAATTAATTTTATCAATTAAATTATTATCCTTCTTTAAACCTGTTTTTTCTTCTAATAAATTATAAAAATCACTTGGTGCTTGCTGCATAATTTGTATTGAATACATCAAATTTAAAATGTCTCTTTTTTCAGACTCAGTTTCGGCATCAAAAAATTTATATAATTCTTCATATCCTCTTTTAAAAGATAAATTTTCAGTATCATTCACCTTATATGTGTCATTAACCAAATTAACTATACTTAAACTTTCTAAATAACTTATCATATTTTTATACACTAATGGATCATGTCCTGTATAATTTTGCATACTCTTTTCAGCTGATGCTTCATATAACCAAGAAAAATCTAGTGAATTTAATTTTACATTCTTAAATCCATAACTGATACCAAAATTTCTTTTTAAATTATCATTTAAATTTAAATCACAGTTACAACCTTTTTGCAACAAATGAATTATTTCATGTATAAATACATCTTCATCAGCATTGTCTCCATTTATTGTAGTAGCAAATTTTAACATATTAGGAGACAAAATTAAACAATTATCATCTGTAACAAAAGCATTGTTCATAGAAGATTTTTGATTAAAAACTTTTAAATCACCAAGAACGCATTTTACCCTATCTATGGAAATATTTTCATTATTATTAATAAAGTCATTTACTGTATCTACAATAATTTTAACTATGTTTTTTAGTTCTTTACTTTCTAATTCCCTAAATATTGATGAATTTTTAGTTTTTTTATATTGTTTATTATTTTCTAAAATTATATTATATACATCATCAAACGTTAAACTATTTAATTTCGTTTCATGATTATTAGAAAAATTTAACTTGTTATATTCATTTATAACTTCATCAAAATTATATAAATCTTTGTACGTATAATCAACATCGATTTCATCTAAAGATGAATAAAAAGTTTTATGATTATTTATATCGTACTTTACTTTTACATTAGTAAAATTAAATTTTCCAATATCCTTTAAAGGTATATTTAAATCATCTACATCAATAGACAGAAAATTAGTCTGATTATTAATAAGGTTCTCATTTTTATAAGATTCACTATCTATATTTTCTTCAATATTAATTTGTGATTCATAAACTTCATAATATCCTTTTTCACTTTCTAAATTGGTATATTTAGCTCTTTCTCCATTTGGTAAAAAGTTACATCCACTTAAAACTATTGTCACAACTACAGGAAGTACAACTAAGACAAATTTTTTGTGACTAAATGCTTTTTTATTTATTCTCAAATTCTTCATATCAATTCCCCACTAATATATAATTATCCATAGTCACATTATATCATTTGTGCATTTCTTTGTAAATATTTATAATAATTTTATTACATGAAAAAAAGACAAATTAATGTCCCTTTTATTATTGTCCTTGTTCTGTATATCTTGTATATGCTGAACGAGTGCTTTCTGCTGATGATTTAATTGTAGAAGCAGCTACTTCATCTTTTGATTTATATGCATTTTCTACTTCTGTTAATTGATCATTGAATGCTAACATATTACTTACGATTGCACCACATGTTTCAATTACTGCATCTATATATATTTGTAGTGCTGGTACAATTTCATCGCCTTTAAATGCTACTGTTGGATCATAATTTTTTAACTCAGCTAATGCTTTGTCGACATCCGCTACATATTGTCTAATAGCTGATTTCATTGCTGGTATATGTCCTACATTTATACCTACCACAGTTGAACCATTTTTAAAGAATGAATTTACTTCTGATACTTTCTTATTTACTGTTCCTGAAAAGAAATCAGATAAAATTCTTTTTCCATCATTAAATTTTGTTACAACTGCTTGTTTTGCTTTTTGCAATTCTGTTTGCCATGTTGCCATATTCTATTACTCCTTTCATTTTCTTATTTTTTGTTAAAAACTAACAACATCTTCTACGTCTACTAACGCAGCATCTTGATTTGCCATATCCTCAACCAAATCAGAAACTAAACTTTCTATATTATTTTTTATTAGTTCTAATGTTTCTACTACTGTATTTACAGAGTTATCTAAATTTTTTTCAAAATTAGCTTCTGCTGCACCTTGCCATCCTTGCTGAAGTGTAGATTTTACATTTGCTGTACTTTGTAGTGCTTTTATAGCATTTCCGATAGCTCCTGTATTTAATCCATCCACATAATCCCATGCACCACTTGCACTTACACCATGTGTTAAATCTCCTATTCCTAAACCACCATTCATAATTTCACCACCTTACTCTACCTTATTACATACTAAGTATATCTTTTTTTTATTTAAAACGCAAGAGTTTTTACTTGTTTATTAATAAAAACATTAAATTAATATCAATTTAGAACCATTTCTTATATTGGTTTCTCTAACCAAACTATTTATACTAAATTTTTCTCCTGTTATTCTATCATAAAGTGATGTTTTTGTTGTACCATCATATATTCCATCTGAAAGTTCTTTTACTGCTTTATTCAATAAAACAATTACATTCCCAATTTTTTTATTTATTGGAATATATATATTATACCTTTTATCAATTTCCGGTACTATTAATTCAATCAATATTTTATTTTTCATTAACATCACCTTTATCAATTACATATTTAACGATTGTATGATTTCCTTTTTTTACTGCAAACGCCATAAATGGGAAATCTAATTTCTTTTCCTCTAATGTTAAATTACTAATATTTATAGACATTTGAGTACCTACTTCATTACCTAACCAAATACCACTTGAAGTATCTACTTGTGATTGATACCAAGGTTCTAATTGTAAACTCTTATAATCAGAATAATTATCAATTAATATGAAATAACTTTTTTTAAAAATACTAGAAGCCATAAATAAATTATTTACAATTTGCTTTCCTTGATTAGATAAAACATTGTTTAAACCTGACGCACCAATTATCAGATAAACATTTGTTAAATCATTTTGATTCTCACTTACAATCTCATTATTTATAATTGCAAATTCATTATCAAAATTATTCTTAATTACCTTCAATCCCCCATAGTTTTCTTCTAAAGCTTCAACAAAATCAACTATTTTTAAATTAACATTAGGTATTACTTTCAGTTGATTTATTAAAGCTAATATAAATCCAAAATTTTGAGGCAAATTATTACCTATAATTGTATTAAATTTATTAGCACTAAAATTATAACTATAAATATCTTTTGTATTTATATCATAACCAATTGGTAAATTAGATAAAGTTGGATTAGTTACTTGTAAATTATCTATTGTTACTATCTCTGGTATAGTTTTTAATTGCTTAGCTCTAGTTGTATAAGCAGAATTTAATTGTTCTGCTGCATTTTTTATTATATTATTAACTTCCTTTAAATCAGAAATATTAGCAGTTTGAAATTCATAAGCAGTTTCATCTTTAGAAATCAATCCTCTACCAAAACTCTTAGCAGGTACTAAATTTCTTGGAGAACCAACAAGAGTCCTATAATCACTACCATCAGCTAATTGTAAAGCAATCTTATTATTAAAGTATTGAACAGTTCTACCCCTTACACTCGTTGTCGTTGTACAAGAAAGAATAAAGTAAATACCATACTTAGCTCCATCTCTATACATTGTTTGAATTCCTTCTGCAATTTTAGAATATGTTTCACTAAATATTTCATAATTATTTATTATAAATATTAATACAGGATCTTTACTACCACTATTTTCACAATAATTCTTATAGTTACCTGCAAAATCAGCATATGCTTCTTTTCTTCTTTCTATCTCTTCTCCTGCATAAGATAAAATATCTAATATTCTATCTTGCTCATCAACAGTTGCGATTGCCCCTATGTGAGGAAATTTATAAAACATCTTTAAGATTTCTGCACCACAATCAATTACATAAAAACTAACCTCATCTGGAGTATGTTCTATACATGAAGACCATATAATTGTAGTTAATAAATTTTCTTTACCACTGCCACCTTTTCCATAAATTATAGTATTACCATCACTTAAATTTAAATTAAGTATTCCTTGAGATTGGGCAGCTGGGTTATCATACTCACCAATTACAGGATTAATAAACCATGGTACTGGTTTATAATTATATTTTTGTTTAATTTCATTTAATAAAATAACATCTGGTATTTTATCTAACCACATTTTATTTGTTTTAATATTTTCCTTAATACCTAATTTATAAATATATTTAACAATATTTGTAAGTTGATCTCCATAATCTTCTGTTGTTTCTTTCTTTACAACATCATTTACAGATTTTATTACTATTCCTGTGTTATTTATAAAATTAATAGAATCATCTACTTTTTTTATAATTCTATCCGTTGGTGTATACTTAGCTCCTCCCCAACCAGATTGTCCCATATCAAAATAATCATCATATCCTACTTGTAAATAAAATCTACCAGTTTCTTTAATAGAAGCAGCTTCTGGTCTTTTTAGCATTTCCATAGAATCTCCTCTATCTTGAACTTTTAGACATATTTTAAATTTAGAGTTTGACCAAATTTGATCATTAACAACTCCACTAGGTTTTTGAGTAGCAAGTATTAGGTGAACTCCTAATGAACGACCTATACGAGCGGTTGAAACTAATTCAGCTAAAAATTCTGGTTGTTGACTTTTTAATTCCGCAAATTCATCACTTATGATAAATAAATGAGCCATAGGTTCATCAATTAAACCTTCTCTATAAAATTTCTGATATTTATATATATCCATTGTACTTTCTTCTAATTTATCTTTCGTTTCATTAAAAATTTTTTGTCTTCTTTTAAGTTCACTAGAAATAGATACTAAAGTTCTATTCATTTCAGCTGTATCTAAATTTGTTATTGTACCTACTAAATGTGGAATCTTAACTCCAGTTTCCTTATTTTCAAATGCTCCTGCAAGTCCTCCACCTTTATAATCAATAAGTACAAACTGTACTTCATATGGATGATAATTAACGCACATAGAAAGTATATAAGTTATTATAAATTCAGATTTACCAGACCCCGTTGAACCAGCTATAAGTCCATGTGGTCCATGAAATTTTTCATGTAAATCTAGTTTAAATTGTTCGCCATCTGCATGAACTCCTATTGGAGTTGATAAAGTGGCAACAGGATTGTTTGTTTTCCACCTATTTAAAATATTTAATTGTTCTATCTTTCCTACACCATACATATCTAAAAATGATAAACTTGTAGGCAAAGATTTTAATGCATCTTTTGTTAAAAGTGCAACATTAGAAAGTTTTACACTTATAGAATCCATATCTATGTTTTTTTCATATTCATTTGAAAAAACAATTTGTGAATCTGTACTAAGTTTCTTTTCTAAAACACAGCCTTCTTTTTCTCCTATTTGAATAAATTTTTCACATTTATTTGGTAAATTTTTCATACTATTACTAATTGTTATGAAAGTAAATCCCATATTTGAATTGTTTTTTTGTATAAAATCTAATATTGGCGTATTTTTTGTAAATTTATAATCATCAGTTATTATTAAATAATATGGAGCAGTTGTATAGTGTCCAACATTTGATTTAGAAGAATCAGAATCATTAGACTTTGCGCCTTTTTCTTCAAGTCTTTTTTTATATTGTTCTTCTAAATAATTAGAAACTTCCTTTAGTTCCTCTTGAGTAGTAGCAAAAAATCTTATAGTTCTATCATCACTCCAACAATGTGGTAAAAACTTAGCAAATTCCCATCTTTTTTCTTGAGCCTGATTTGTTAAAATAACAATTTTAAGTTCTAATGCACTATGAAGTGCAAGTATTTGTGTAAGTATCCCATTCATATAATCATTTTTATATGAACAATCAAATACAAAAGATAAAATTGTTTGACTTGATAAACTAAATGAAACAGGAACATTAGTTAATACTTTAGATTTTTTATCAACCTCATAAACCAATTCTTGTAAGTTGTCTTGTTCCAACGTAAAATGTTCTTGTGGAGCTTTTACACTAATAAAAGAATTAACAGAACCATTTCCTAATCTAACTCTTAAAAAGTCTTCATCAACAATCTCTCTTGACCAAAAATTTCTATTCTTATTTTTTATTATTTCATAACAATCTTTTGCAGATAAACTATTTTCTTTCAATATTTGACTTTGTTGTGTGACCGCATACTGAATTTTAGTACTTACTTTTTCTAAATATTCTTTATATTTTGTTTGTCTTTCTTTTTCTTTTTTCTTTTTTCTCCTTTTTTGGTAAGATGAAGTAATTCTTGGCATTATTAAACTACCAAATATCATTGCTGCTGTAGTTATTATTTGAGGTAAAGCCTGAAGAACACTTCTTTGTCCAGTAGCAACTGAAGATATCACAGTAAAGCCCATCATAAGAGATGACGCAGCCATCGTAATACTAGAACCAATTGTTAAAAGAACAGGCAGTTCCTCTTCATTATTACCAGATGGAGGAGCATCTATTTCAAATTCAACATGATCTATTGTTGGTACAAGTCTTGGCATATGATAAAAATAATCATCCTCTGAATATAAATCTACATTTGCTTCCTCGTCGCTTACTGGCGAATAACTAGTATTATCTACTACATCTAACTCTTCAAAAGCAGCAAGTCCTTTGACTGAGACAGTTTGCTTTGGATTATTAATTTTAATAAATGATTTCATCCATATTATTTTTAACCCATTTATAAAAATTACATCCCCTATATTTAGTTTTGCAGTAAGAACCCTATCTCCATTTATATAAGTTCTATACATATCATCTGCACTACAAGCTATGTACCATTCATTATTTAAAAATTTTATTTCTGCATGTAATTCCGAAGTCAAACTATTTCTATATGATATATTACAATTTGGAGATGAACCTATTGTTATACTTGTTAAGTTTTTTAAATCTAACTTATATGTTTCTTCTTCTTTAGCAGGTAGTGAAAATAAAGTTGCATATTCTTCTTCACCTAATACTTTTAAAGTATAATAATTATAATATTCTAGAGGAATATTATCTACTAGATTTGTTCCATCTAAAATATTTACAGTACCATTACTTTTTAATTGCCATTTATTTTCATTTGATTCTACAGTAACTGCAGTATCATTTTTATTACTGATTCCTTTATAAGGTATTAAAAAAGAATCTTCTATTTTTTCAGGAAGATTAAAATTTGTAATTTTAAATTTATCTAGTATAAATATTTTCATAAGCTAGCTCCTTTTACTATTCTTCTACTCTATATATCATTATACAAAAAAAATCTACTTTTTACAATAGATTTTTCACATTTTAAAAGGCATCTTCATATTACCACTTTTCATCATTTTCATCATTTTTTTCATCTCTTCAAACTGTTTTAAAAGTCTATTTACTTCTTCTACACTTCTAGCAGAACCTTTAGCAATTCGCTGTTTTCTTGCGGCTTTTAATACTTCTGGATGTCTTCTTTCATATGGAGTCATAGAAAGTATTATAGCTTCTATATGAGCCATATCTTTAGGGTCTACTTTAACACCTTTTAATTCTTTTGGCACACCTGGTATCATTTTTATTAAATTTTCAAGAGGTCCTAATTTTTTTATTTGTTTAAAAGTACTTAAAAAATCTTCTAAATCAAATTTACCTTGCTGCATCTTTTTAGCAGTTTTCATAGCCTCATCTTGGTCTATAGCTTCTTCTGCTTTTTCTATCATAGTCATTAAATCGCCCATACCAAGAATACGAGTAGCCATTCTATCTGGATAAAATTCATCAAGACCATCCATTTTTTCGCTAACACCTATAAACTTAATAGGTACATTAGTTAAATGTCTAATAGAAAGAGCCGCACCACCTCTAGTATCACCGTCTAACTTTGTTAAAATAGCTCCTGTAAGTGGTAATTCATTATTAAAGCCTTCTATTACATTAACAGCATCTTGACCAACCATACTATCAAGTACAAGTAATATTTCATTAGGTTTTACTTCATTATTAATTTCTTTTAATTCATTCATTAAATCTTCATCTATATGAAGTCTTCCAGCTGTATCTATAAGTACATAGTTAAACTTATTTTCTTTAGCATATTTTATAGCATTTTTAGCTATTTCTATAGGATTACCTTTACCCTCTTCATATACTTCTATGTTAAGTTCTTTACCTATAGTTTTTAACTGGTCTATAGCTGCAGGTCTATATACATCACATGCAACAAGTAATGGATTTTTCTTATACTTTTTTCTAAGCAATAATGCAAGTTTACCAATAGTAGTTGTCTTACCACTACCTTGAAGTCCCGCAAGCATAAGTATACTAGGATTCCCGTTTGTATATAAATCTTCTTTTTCTCCACCTAACAATTCTACTAATTCATCTTTTAAAATTTTAACAAATTGTTCTCCAGGTTTTAAACTTTTAGCAACTTCTTCTCCTAAAGCCTTTTCTTTAACATTATTTATAAATTCCTTTACAACTTTATAGTTAACATCTGCCTCTAAAAGAGCAAGTCTAATTTCTCTTGTTACTTCACTTATATTAGATTCAGTTATTTTTCCATAACCTTTTATCTTATTAACCGCATTTTGCAGTCTATCTCCTAAACTTTCAAACATTTAACTACCTCCTATATCCAAAATCCATATATTCTGAATTATACACTACATCTAATGTTTCAAGGTCAATATATCCTAATATATTTTCTGGTCTAATAAAATAAGTTAATTTTTGATCTCCTACCCACTTAGGTTCATCTGCTTTAAAGATTATTTCATTTCCTTCACCTCTATCACACCCGATTATAACCATTTCATTTCTTTTTACTATTGAATTATTATATTCAGATAAACAATACTCTTCTGGATCGTTAAGAAGTTCTTCTGGCAACTTTATTGTAGTAGTTTTTAAATCTGGTTCTTCTAAATATAACCCATTTTCTATAATATCAGCACCAAAACCACTACCTGTTATATGATAATAATAATCTAATTCATCTAAATTTAAACTTTCTATTAAATTGTTTAATTCTTCCATTATATCACCTACATATATTATATAAAAAAAAGAATAGCTTTGTCTATCTTTTTTTCTTTTTTCTAAATAATATTGTTAATAAAAATAATACAACTACACCTACTATTATTAATAATAAATAATTTTTATATTTTATTTCTTTATTTAAATATATTTCTTTTTG
>JAZTXB010000129.1:0-6518 GCA_045636225.1 Bacilli bacterium | reverse complement strand
TTCATCAGTTATTTTATTTTGTAATTTTTCAATATACATATTATCTAGAGTATTCTTTGCAGTTTCTATTTCTAATTCTAATTTTTCTTTTGATTTAATATAGGTATTAGATGTATTATTATTTTTGTATTTTTTTAGTATTTTAGACTCAATATCATCATTATTAACTAAATATATTATTTTCTTTATTTCGTTTGCTATACCTTGTTCTAAAGTGTCGTAATCAAATCCATGTGCAGTACATAATCTAAAATCTTTATTATATTTTCTATAATAATTACAAACAGTAGTGCTTTTTCCGTTAGCGCGTCTTGCTCTTATACCAATATTATGACCACAATCTGCACACTTTAATAATCCATCTAATAAAAACAACTCTTTTTTATCATTTCTTTGATGTTGTTTAGGTAATATTTCTTGTACTTTATTAAATGATTCTTTATCAATAATAGCTTCATGAGTATTTTCTACTATTATCCAATTTTCTTTAGGATTACAAATTATTTTACGATATTTATAGCTTAATCTTTGTCTTCTATTTTGAATCATATCTCCAGTATATAATCTGTTTTGCAATATCTTTTTTATAGTTGAATTACACCAATAACCATAAATATCTCCCCTACTACCATTTCTTTTAAAATTTCTATTTCTTGTAGTAGAAAATGTAGGAACTTTTTCTTTATTAAAAATATCTCTTATTTGATTAATTCTAATACCACTTAAAAACATATCAAATATTCTTTTAACTATAGGTGCTTCTAATTCATCTATAACTAAATGATTTTTATCATTTAGATCAATTTTATAGCCAAAAGGCGGACATCCACCTACCCATTTGCCTTCGCTTTGCATAGTATGAAGTGCTGTTCTAATCTTTTTAGATAAATCTTTTGCGTACATATCATTTAATATTGCTTTAAAAGGTGCGATATCATTATTAGAATTATCTAAAAATGTATCAATATTATCAGTTAAAGCAACATATCTAACATTATGCGCAGGAAACCATTTTTCAACATATTCTCCAGTACCAATATAATCTCTAGAAAGACGTGATAAATCTTTAGTTATTACCATATTTATTTTTTTGTTTTCAATATCTTTAAGCATTCTTTGAAAACTTGGCCTATTAAAATTAGTACCTGTGTACCCATCATCAATATAAATATCTACTAGATTATATCCTTTTTCATTTACATATTTAGTAAGTAATATTTTTTGATTACCAATACTTTCACTTTCACCTAAATTATCATCTTCCTTAGATAGTCTTATATAAATACCAACATTAAATTCTTTTATTATATTTCTTAATGTATTATACATTTTACCTCCTTCTTATAAGAAATATAATATTGGCTTACATACTTATAATAACGCACTTTATCCAAATTGTAAGCCCCTTTCTTTTAAAATATTTACTATTGCTTCTACTAAAATATCTTCTATATTTTCATTTTCTTCATAAAAAATATTAAACTTTAATTTTTGTTTCATAATTATTCCCCCCTTTACTCTTTTTAAAACTATCTAATTAAATTTATGTGAAAATATGATAATTATATATAAAAAAAGTAGCTATTAAATTAGCTACTTAAATAAAGAAAATTAAAAATATTTAAAAAGTGTTTACAAAAATGCCTAAAATTTTGATTAAAATTTAAACAAACAAAAAGCAGGATAAATCCTGTTTACAAACAACTAGCCAGTGGCTAGTTTAACCTTATTTTATAACACTTTTCAAAATATTGTAGTGTTTACAAATGAGATAAGTGTTATACAATCGTAAACTTTTGACCCATTGATTTTATTAGGGTGTTATACAATCGTAAACACTTTTTTAGATAAAATTTTAATTAATTTTTGGATGAGTGTAAACAAAAAATATATAAATATAGAAAAATAATGGTATTTTAAAAAAGTGCCAATCAATAAGTGATTGGTATTTGAATACAATTATTTCATATTTTATTATATTGTATCACATGAATGTTGAAAGTCAATAAAGAACTTTTGTCGTATAAAATGTCTGAAAAAATGTCTGATTAAATCCTAATTAGACTATATAAATAAAGGGTTTATTGAATTAGGTAATAAGATAGATAAGGGGGACTTGACAGGTATAGATAATTTTTTTGAAAAAAATTTTTGAAATTTTTCATATAATTCTTAACTTATAATTATTAATTTGATATAATTAACGAAAGGATGTGATTATATGGAATATAACATTTATTGTGATGAAAGTTGTCATTTAAAAAGTAACGATGGAAAACATATGTTAATAGGTGCAGTATATTGTCCAAAATCTAAAGTTAAAAAAATAAATGAATATATTAAGCATTTAAAAGAAAATTATAATATATCAAATAATATTGAATTAAAATGGCATAAGATTGATTGGAAAACTGAAAAACTATATTTGGATATTATTAATTATTTTTTTAATCAAGATTATTTAAAATTTAGAGTAATTGTTATAGATAAAACTACATTAGATCATAAAAAATATAATCAAACAGAAAATGATTTTTATTATAAGACATATTATGAGATGTTAAAATATATCATAACACCAGAAAATTTTTATAACATTTATCCAGATATTAAAGATACCAATTCATATTATTATCATCAAGTTATGTTAAATTTTTTAAGAATTAAAATAGCTGATATTAATTCTAGAACAATAAAAAAGGTACAACCTATTCGTTCTTATGAAGCTCCAATTTTACAAATTAATGATATTTTAATAGGTGCTTTATCTTATTATTATAGAAACCTTAATACTAATAAGAGTAAATTAAATATAATAAATGAAATACAAAGATTATATGACGGACCATTAGATCAAACATCAGCATACAGTAATACTAAATTTAATATTTTTATTTGGAAATCTAAAGATGACCTTAACAAAGATTAAAAACTGTTTTAATGGACCTTTACCTACAAGTTTTACTGATGATGAATTATATAAATATTTTTTAGATAATATTTATAGTGGCGATTTAAAAATATATGGAACGAACATAAAAACATTTACAACACCTATTGAAGATAATAGAATGCAAGGATTTTTTCATTTAACCACTAAAACTCAAAAAAATATAGGTATGAAAATTAGAATGAAAGAACCTAGAGCTTATTTTATAAACTATGTACCTACTATGATTAATAATTTTGAAAAATGTAAAAGTTGCAATAATGATGAATGTAATAAAATTAAAATTTGGACTGCGCCTTACAAAGATACAAAACGTACAAAATTACTTTACACAGATGAGAAATATAGTTATATTATTATACTTGAAAGAAAGAAAAATGAAATGTATATTGTGACATCTTACTTAATTGATGAACCACATTATTTAGAAAAAATTTTAAAAGAATATGAAAAATACAAAAAAACTCCTTAAATTTAAAAGGAGTTTTTTTAATAAAACGGATAACGCAACTTATAAAAGTTGCGTCTCCAGGACTCATATAACACTCGGTCATTGAGTAACTAAATTGTAGCATATTTTACCGGTAAAGTCAATCTATCACTTTATAGCTACATCATATATTATGTAAAATAGTTGTTAAAATATAATTATTTTAGTATTTTAATAAACTTATCAAGTTAGCATATGATTTTTATCTACGAAATTTTCTTTTACTTTTATCGTTTCATCCAAAATAAAATGTTTGGCAGGTCGATAATAATTATTTATATTGCATGAAAAATCATCCCATAATTTTGAATTATTTGCAGTAAAATCAATTATAGGTGGAATGATTCCATTTGATATCATTATAGCATTAAATAAACATTTAGATGTTCTTTTATTTCCCTCCCTAAAAATTTGTGATGTTACTACATTACCAATTACTTCAGTACAACCTTCTACAAATTCTAGATCTGAAAGGCAATTTAAGCAATAATAATCATACTCTTCTTGAAATTTAGAGTATTCTCCATTAATAAAAGCCGCAGGTAGAGATATTAATCTTTTTCCGTTAGTTAATAATACGCTATTTACATCATAATCAGAAACTGTACCGCGCCAACAATTTAATACTTTTTGTAAATTAATACAATCAGTTAATATATTAACTTTTTTATCTTTATAATTGTATAAAGAATAAAGTGTGCCTAAAGCTACATCGCATATTTCATTTAGTGTACTTTTTGAATAAAAAACATTTTGGAAGAACTCTTTTAATTGTGCATCTGAGAACTCACTAGGATTATTCAATATATATTTTATTTTATCTGCAGAATAACCATTTTTAGCTAATAATTTGCCATCTAATTGGCTCACTATCATTTTTCTTAAATATTCATCTATAGAGTCTTCATTTTTATTGATAAATAATGTATAAAAGTTGTCAGCCGATATATACTCACTTAATTTTTTTGCTCTTTCTACTATCCCATCTACATCACGAGCACACTTAAAATTATTATCATATTTGTCATATATAATATCTTTGTTTCTAGTAAAACAATTTATAATTCCATCAATGTTATGAGGAAATTTATAATTATTATCTATATCAAGTTTATCCAATTTTCTGACTATGCTACGAGCCTCACGCCAATCATAATTAATTTGCATAAATTCATTTTCTAAAACTTTTAATTTATTTAATTCCTCTTCGGTAATAGGCGTTTGCTCATGCCCGTTTAATCTTATCCAATAGTTACGTCCAGTCTCTTTTTTATGACGACTTATTTGTTCTATGTGCTCTATTATTTGTTGGTATACACTGGAAACAATATAATTAGGTATTGTTATATCGTTAGAGGCATTAGTTTTATTTCTTAAATAATCCCAAAAAATTAAAGAATCAATATTTAGATTTTGACCAAACCAATAATTTTGTTTATCTAAAATTTCATCGTATAAACCGTTTTTTAAATTATTTAAAAGTTTTTTATATTTTGCTATTGTTGGTTCAATTTCTTCTTTTGGTTTTATATAGCTTATTCTGGTAATTTGATCATCTACCTCATCTATAAATTCAAATATTCTATATTCTTTCAATGTTGGTTTTCCTATTTTTAAAGAGTTTTGTCTATTTAAATCAAATTTACTTAATTTATTTAATCTTACAGATGAAGTCTCTAATATTTCATCAAAATCTCCATTTTCTATTTTTTTTAATAATCCTTTACATTGTTCTTCTGTTCTTCCTAAATATTCTATAACTTCTTTTTTATAATATTCATTAGCGTAAAGTTCATTTTCTAATTCTTTTATTAATGATTGTTTTTGACTCATATAACACACCTCTATTTTTAATCATTTCTATAAATAATTATACCATATATTATAATATTTTTAAACCAATATTACATTTCTATTTACTGTGATACATAACAACTACAATCTTCTGGTATATTATGCATCATTATAACTAACATAGTAATAACCCCTATTTTATACAATTTAGGGCTTTTTTTAGATGTTTTTTCTACTTTTGAATCAATTATACTAGATACTAAAATACCTATTAAAAATGCTATTAAAATTAAAAAAACTGAATATATAAATTTATATTCTTTTACAATTAAATTAAGAGAATTAGGTATTAAATCTATTATTGATATGGTAAGCATTACTCCACTAGCAAATCCAAGTGACTTACTAATAATCCCTTCCCTATCATTACGTATAAATATAAATAAAAAACCTATTAAAGTAGATATACCAGCTATACTTGATAATAAAAAAGCATACATATTATTAGTCATATTATCACCAATAAATTGTATGCTTTTATATTTTATTCTTTAACTCTATTATTTGTGTTTCAATAATATTATTATCTAAATCACGTATACTAATTTGATTTTCATCAATAATGACAAAACTATTTTCGCCTTTTCTAGATTTAGTAATAGAACCAGGATTAATAAAAATTTTATCATTTAAAAATTCTATTTCTGGTATATGAGAATGTCCAAATAATATTATATCTGTATTTAGTTCTGATAAATACTTTCTATCAAATAAATGCCCATGTGTAAGTGTTACTGATTTATTATTTAAATTAATTGTATTTATATATGGCATATCAAATATTATATCTCTAATATTATTATCACAATTACCACAAACTGCAACTATATTTTCTTTCATTAAATTTAATCTATTAATTATATCATCCCTATTTAAATCAAAGACGTAATTAAATAAATCACCTAGTATTAGTAGTTTAGAACAACGTTCTTTTGCATATATATCTAAAACTTTATTTAATTCAGTTATACCGCCATGTATATCTGAGATAACCATATATTTCATTTTATTTTCATTCCTTTTAAATATTGTTTTTCTTCTTTTGAAATTCTATTAGATTCAATAATTTTTTGTATTGTTTTATTATATGTCCATTTATCTAAAATATTACTTCTTAAGAATTCTAAAGTCTTTTGTTTATATTTGATATAACACATAGAAAGTAACCAAGCAATACTCATTTTAACATAATATTCTTCTTTATACGATTTACATAAATTAAAT
>JAZTXB010000128.1:0-11366 GCA_045636225.1 Bacilli bacterium | reverse complement strand
CATACAAGATGAATCATTATAAACTATACCTTCATTTTCTTCTACTAAAATATTTCCACTAGATAATAAATAACAATTATCATCAATTTTCATTACATTACTTAAAGGTTCTAAATTACATAAATTCATATAAAATGAAATTAAATTTTCATCCTCTTCTAACAATGTATCTTCATATTCTTTAAAAATTATTAAATCTTCATCTTTAAATAATTTTTCTTTTATTAATTTTTCTTTAGAATCATACAATATAGTACTTTTTAATTTATTTGTTTGTTCGTTCCAATTAACACTAACATTTGGAAATTTGTTTTCAATTGTTCCATTAATATTTACATTTGTTCCTTCTATATTAGAAATTTTAAAATCTATATTATTATCTTCACTAACAAAAATTAACATGTGCAATTGTTTCTTTATGTTACCTATAGAATAATTTACAACATACTTATAATTAAACCCATCTATAGAATCAATATTTACATAGTCATAATTTTTTACCACTTTTAAAATAGTTTTTAACCCTTTTTCTAAATATTTTTCATATCCTTTTATTTGATTTTTTTTAGCATTAACAAGTATTCCTATTGGCTGAGCAAATTCCTTTTTTTCTTCTATTAGAGTAAAAAAGGAATCTTGAACTAATTTCTTAGTTAAGTCCCCTAATAATATTATATTTCTTTTGTTTTTTTCTTTATTATATCTACTTAGTATTTTCTCTATAAATTTCCCAAAGTACTCACTTTTATAATCTAGCTCAATTGTTTTATCTTTGTTATATACAACTTTAGCTCCTACATACTTTTCTGAATTATTTCTTAAAATACTATCTGTAGTAAAAATATATATAAGATTTAAATTTTTTATTTCAGCTATTTTAGCTTCTATTAAGTCCATTATTTACCGCCAATTCTTTTTTGTGGTGAACTTATACCAATAGCATCAGCAGCAATTTCGTTTCCTTCTATTAAATTCAATAATTCTTCGTTATATTGATTTAATGATTCATTTAATTTCTTAATACCTTGTCTTTCTCTAGCATTCATGTCTTGTTTTAACTTTTTACCATTTTTAAATATTTGAATACCACTCCTAATAGCACTATCTAATTCTTCAAGTGTAGACATATTTACGCGTCCTTTAACGCTTAAATCAACCGCTGCTTGAGCATTTGTTTGTAATTCTTTTGCATTATTAATAATTGCTTCATTTGTAGCTTTATCTAATGCTTGTTGTCTCTCTATTCTCTTAGTTTGGATACGATTAAATACCATTACACTACCTTGCGCTTTTAAGATAGGTACACTATCTCTTAAATACGATTCATTACTCATAACAAGTTCCATATCACTATTTTGTTGAATTCTATATGTTTGTACTTGTTCTTTATATAATATTAAAGCTTTTTCAAGTTCATTTAATTTATTATTAAAGATTGCTGAAACTTGAGTTCTAAATTGAATTTGATTTTGTATGTCTAAATCGTTAGGATCTCCATTTTGTTTCATTTCTTCTGTTTCTTTATCATAAGCTTCTTTATCTTTTAACCCTACTTCAATCATAACTTCTAATTCTTGAATTAATGGTTGCATCTCTTTAATAATATTATTTTTTAACTCAATATCATTTAATGTATTTTGTTTTTGAGATTCAACAGCTTCTGCAACTTGATTTAACATTTTACAGTACTCTTCATAACGAGAGGCATAAGTATCCTCTTCTAATATATCTTTAAAAACATCTATTCCAAGTTTTCCTAAAAATCCTTTTATACCTTTTACTAAAGAATTTTTACCTTTACTTTTTTCACTTTCATCTAAACTTGTATCAAATGTTGATATTTTTTCAATTGCCTTTTCATCTACTTTAAGTTCATCAATTTCAATTGTCATTTGTGATGTACTATCAAGAACTGCACCTATTGCATCTTTAACATCACTACAATAACTTAAAATTGTTGATGGAGTATTTAAATCTACTCTTTCAAAGCTACAGCTTACTATTTCGTTATTTTCTCCATATACTACTAATTCTTTATTTTCCATTTTCTATTCCCCCTATTAATTAATAATAATGTCCTGTGAGGACATATACTATCATAAAACTATTAAAATGTCAACAAAAAAAGAAGAGACCGTGCTCTTCTCTATTACATCATATCTTCTAGTTTTCTATCAGCTTTTCTCATAGCATCTCCTGCTACATCTTCTAGCTTATCCATCAGTGGCTCACTATATTTTTGATAAGCAAGTACTGCGCCCGCTCCCATAGCGATTAATGCCATAGATTTTATTATTTTCATATTATCACCTCACTAGAAATATGAACACGTATATAAATAAATTATATACATTTATAGTATTAATAGTTTTTTATTTTTTATTCAAATTATTTAATAATTTTTCAAGTAAATTTGTTTTTCTAATTATTTCATTATTATTTCTTATACCATACATAAATGAATTAGCCTCACCTATTATTATTAATCTTTTTTTAGCACGTGTTACTGCAGTATATATTAATTTTTTATAAAGCATTCTCTTATAACTAGAACTTACTGGCATTATTACAAGTTCAAATTCACTACCTTGAGATTTATGTATACTTATAATATATCCATGTTTAAATTTATTAAATTCTTTTTGTTTATATGTAACTATGTTTCCATAATAATCTATTGTTATTTCTTGCAAGCCACTTTTACCTTTATAATTTATATCTTTTATTATTCCTATATCTCCATTAAATACATTGTTATCTGGATCGTTTACAAGCTGAAGTACTTTATCATTTTCTCTATAAGTAATATCTCCTAATTTTAATTCTTTTTTATTTAGATCTACTGGATTAAATACATCTTGAAGTACTTTATTAATATTATCTATTCCATTTACTCCAGCGTACATAGGAGCCATTATTTGAACTCTTTTATAATCATATCCTTTAGATATAACTTTTTGACTTATATTAACTAAACTAGGTATAATGGAATCACTCATGCACTCTAAAAATTTATAATCATCTCTATCTATTAAAAAGTCTTCTTCTACTGAATCATTTTTTATTTCATTAGCTAAGACTGGAATATAACTAGTTTCATCTTGTCTATAAAGTAAATCTAATTCTACTTTATCTACTATATCACTATCAATTAAATCTTTAAGTATATTTCCAGCTCCTACACTAGGTAACTGGTTATAGTCTCCAACAAGTACTAATTTTATATTATTAGTAAGTCCTCTAAGCAGGCTATCCATTAAATGATTATCAATCATACTTACTTCGTCAACTATTATTAAATTAGAAAAATCAGGATTATATTCATTTACCATAAATTCATCTGTTTCTTTATTCCATTTTAAAAATCTATGAATAGTAGTTGCAGGAAGATTTGTTGATTCACTCATACGTTTACTAGCTCTACCTGTTGGCGCAAGTAATGCGATATTATTAACTAGATCTTTAACACTTAATTTATTTAATTTTTTGTATAAATCTACTATAGCTTTTATAATTGTTGTTTTACCAGTACCAGGTCCACCAGTTATTATTAGTATGTTATTTTCTAAAGCTTTTATTATAGCTTCTTTTTGTTTATCACTATAGTTTATGTGGTATAAATCTTCTAACTCTTTTACTCTCATATCTATATTTTTATAAGAAGTTGTTTCTTTGTTTATTAAATAATTAATTTTAGAAGCAATATATTCTTCTGCTTCATAATCTTCATATATATAATATTTATCGTCATCAATTTTTATCTTTAACTCTCCATCTAGCTGGCTTATTGCTTCATCAAATAAATTATTATCTATATCATTTTTTAAATAATAAGAAAGAGCTTCATATATTTCTCCATAATATAAATATGTATCACCTTTACTAAAGCTTAGTTCTTTCATTACATATATTATGCATGCTTTAATTCTATTAATATTAAGTGTATCTTCATCTAATGATAAAGCTATACTATCTACTTTAGAAAAATTAATTTCTTCTATATCATCTATTAATCTATATATATTATTCTCAATTATTCTAATTGTATTACTTTTATATTTATTATAAATAGTAAGTGAATCTTTCATAGTAAATCCCATTTCAGTTAGTTTTACTATTGTTTCATGAGACTCTTCATATTTAACTAGTGTATCATATATAGAATTTATTTTTGACTCTGATAATTTTGGTACTGTATATAAACAAGTTTTATCTTTAAGTATAAGTTCAAGAGCTTGTTCACCTAGTACATCAACTATACTAGTTGCCATCTTCTCTCCTATACCTTTAAATAAATCACTTGATAAAAACTCTATTATTCCATCTTTATCATCTGGTTTTATTCTTTCTGAGCTACTTACATTATACTGAAATCCATATTTTGGATGATGAGCAATTTCACCATACATAATATATTTTTCGTTTTCGTTAAGTTCTGCAAAATATCCTGTAAAGGTAATCGTTTTATTTACATAATCCTGCATATCTATAATATTAGTTTCATGAACTTTTAAAAGACCTATTATAAAGCCTTTTTCATTTCTAAATATAGATTGTCTAAATGTACCCTTTACATAGTCTTGCATTTATATCACCTAACATGTATTATATCACAAAAAAAGTAAACATAGTTTACTTTATTAATTTATTTTCTAAACAATAAGGTATTACTTTATTGTTTAAAACATGCGATAAAACTGCATCTTTATTAGTTGTATCATACCAAGTAAATGACTCTATTTCATCAGATGCAGTAAATTCACCTTCAAATGTTCCTAAATACTGAAAAAGATGAAAATGAATTTTTAAATTAGGATCACTAGTAGCTGTTTCTACTAAATCCATTATAAATTTAAATTTAGTATCATCTATTATAGCTTTAGGGCCTAATTCTTCGTGAGCTTCTCTTATAGCTGCTGAAGTTACTTCTTCACCATCTTCTACCTTTCCACCAATCATTTGTAGAGTTGGTCTTTTTCTAGGTTTATCTAAAAGTAATTTATTATCTTTTATAAATATAGTTCCTACTACTTTTAACATATATCATCCTATTCATTAGATAAATTATCAAAATATCCTTGTACAAATACAACAGGAGTTCCCTTATCACCACTACCACTTGTTAAGTCACAAAGTGAACCTATTAAATCTGTAAGTCTTCTAGGAGTGGTTCCTTGTGATAACATTTTTCCTTTTAAATTACTTTCTTTATTTTTTATTTCTTCTTTAATAGCTGATTTTAATTCATCACCTTTTAAATTTGCGAATTTATTATCTGATATATATTTTAATTTTATTTCATTTGGAGTTCCTTCTAAACCTGGTGTGTATGCCGGAGAAACTACTGGGTCTGCAAGTTCCCAAATTTTACCAACAGGATCTTTAAAAGCTCCATCACCATATACCATTACTTCTATAGTTTTTCCTGTTAATTGTTTTAATCTATTTTGTATATCTAAAACAAGTTTATCTCCTGTTTTTGGAAATAGTTTTAATCTTTCTTCAGTTGATTTATTAGAACCTAAAAGTCCATATTCTGGATTAAATCCACTACCATTTATAGGTTTATTCATAACTTCAAATAAACCAAATACATTAGCACCTTCTTCTTCTAGCATTTTTTTAGTTCTAAATCTAGTATGTATATCACATGTAAGTATATCTTTTGTATAATTTAATATTTCTTTTGGGTCATTAGCAAATACAAATTCTGCTTTACAATTCTCACTTTCTATAAGGTCTCTATAAAAATCTACCATATTTATTCCCGTAAAAGGATGAATAAAATCATTAAATGTTTCTTTATACTCATCTTCACTTATAACACTTGATAAATTATATTTACTATTATCTAAAGTATCCTCATCTAGTATACTATTACCTACTTCATCTTTAGGAAAACTAAGTAACATAGTTATTTTATCCATACCTCTTGCAAGTCCTTTAAGTACCATAGAAAATCTATTACGACTAAGTATCGGATATACAATTCCTATATTTTTTGATGGAAATTTATTTTGAATATCTATAGCTATATCATCTACTGTTACATAATTACCTTCACTTATTCCTACTACCGCTTCTGTTATAGCAACTACATCTTTATCATGAAAATTAAATCCTTCAGACTCTTTTGCTTTCATTAATGAATCAACTACTATAGTAGCTAATTCATCTCCTTCTTTAATTATTGGCGTTCTAATACCCCTAACAACTGTACCTACACATCTCATATACGTTACCTCCATTATTACACTAAAATTATAGCACCATAAAAAAAATAAGTAAATTATTTTTTACTTATTTATAAAATTTAATACTTCATTTACAGTATTATCAAAATTATTAAAATCAACATTAAACCAATTAACATTGAATTGATGTTTATTCCAAGTATACTGCCTTTTAGCATATTTTCTACTTTTTTGTTTTATAAGTTCAATTGATTCTTCCTTTGATATATTATTATCAAAATATTCAAATAATTCTTTATATCCTATAGGAGTTAAAACTGCTTTACTTCTTATATTTGTATTATATATTTTTAACGCTTCATCTATAAGACCATTTTCAAGCATTATATCTACTCTTTTATTTATTCTATCATAAAGTATTTCTCTATCTGTTGTAAGACCTATAAATAAAACATCATAAAGTAATTTATCTGTTTTTTCTTTATTACCAATTAATTCTTTATTTTCATTATAATAATTTAAAGCTCTCACAACTCTTTTTCTATTATTTTTATGAATATTAGTATTTGGATCTATATTAATTAATTTGTTGTATAGTTCTTCATTTGAATATTCATTATACTCTTGATAATTTTTATTTTCTTCCTCAAATTTATAATCATATAAAGCAGCTTTTATATATAAACCAGTTCCTCCAACTATTATTGGAATATTACCTCTATTTTGTATTTCTTTTATTTTATCTCTACAATCTTTTTGATAATCATATACAGTATAATCTTGTTTTATTTCTTTTATATCAAATAAATGATGTGGAATACCTTCTTTTTCTTCTTGTGTTACTTTAGCTGTTGCGATATCCATACCCTTATATACTTGAGTACTATCTGCATTTATAACCTCACCATTTAATTTTTTTGAAAGTTCTATACTTAATTTAGTTTTACCTACTCCTGTAGGTCCTACTATACATATAATCATAATTCACCTACTTAATGAACATACTATCTCCAAACGAGAAAAATCTATATCCACTTTCTACCGCTTCTTTATAAGCACTCATTATATTTTCTTTTCCTGCAAGTGCGCTTACTAACATTATAAGAGTACTTTTTGGTAAATGGAAATTAGTTATTAAAGATGTAATTGCTTTAAACTTATATCCCGGATATATAAATATATCTGTCCATCCACTACACTCTTTAAACTCTCCATACAAATTAATTATTGTCTCAAGTGTACGAGTAGATGTTGTACCTACACTTATTATTCTATTATTATTTTTTTTAGCTTCATTTAATACCTGTGCGGTTTTATCATCCATTTGATAAAATTCACTATGCATTTTATGTTTGGTTACATCGTCTACACTTACAGGTCTAAATGTACCAAGACCTACATGTAAAGTTATATATTCTATTTTTATTCCTTTTTCTTTTATTTTATTTATTAAATCTTCTGTAAAATGAAGTCCTGCGGTTGGAGCTGCTGCACTGCCTATATTTTTAGCATATACTGTTTGATATCTATCTTTATCTTTTAATTTTTCATGTATATATGGAGGAAGAGGCATTTCTCCAAGTTCATCTAATATTTCATAAAATATGCCACTATATATAAATTTAAATAATCTAATTCCTTCTTCTCCAAGCCCAATACATTCAGCTGAAAGCTTATCAGAAAATTTTACTATAGTACCTATCTTTATCCTTTTTGCTGGTTTAGAAAGAACTTCCCAAACATCTTTTTCTTTTTCTTTTAACATTAAAAGTTCTATTACTGCACCAGTATCCTCTTTTGTTCCAAATATTCTTGCAGGCATTACTTTAGTATCATTAAGTACTAAAACATCTCCCTTATTTAAATAATTTATTATATCAGAAAAATAATGATGTTTTATTTCACCTGTTTCTTTATCAAGTACTAATAATTTTGAAGAATCCCTTTTTTCAAGTGGTGTTTGAGCAATTAATTCTTCAGGTAAATAATAATCAAAATCTTCAGTTTTCATAAATTCAACTCCTAAATCGAATTTATTATATCATCAAAAAAGAAAAAAATCAGTATTTAACTGACTTTTTATTTTGATTTTATAAATTCAAGTTTTTTTGCAGTTATCAAACTAGATAATGCTTCTTTTATCATATTTCTTTTTTCTATATATTCATCATATAATTTTAATCTTTCTTTAGGGGGATGTTTCATATATTCTTGATGAAGTTTAAATAATGCATCTTTTGATTCTTCTTCTGTCATATACTTTTAATTCCTCCCTCTACTGTGTATTTAAGAAACTCTTCTATTATCTCAAATACCTCTTCTCTTCTTTCACTTTTACATATTTCATGGTCAACACTCTTTATAAATATTAATTTTTTTAGACTACTATTTGACTCACTATACACATATTCGCTTGAACTTTTTGGTACAATATGATCCTCTTCTCCTTGTAAAATCAATACAGGACATTTTATAGATTTTGGTACAGAATAATACGTCTTTACAAGAGTCATTAACTCTTTTACAGCACCCATATCAAGTTTTAAAAATCTTCCTATTATTTCATCTTTATAGTCATCTATTATTTTAGGTATTTTTTTTAAACTTTCTTTTATATTTATTTCTTCGTTAGTTATATTTAAAACATGAAAGGCAGGCGCTAATAAAACTAATTTTTTTACTTGTTTATATTTTGTAGCTAAGTATGTAGCAATTACTCCCCCCATACTATGTCCAATTATATATATTTTTTTATATCCACTTTTTATTAATAAATTTAATTTTTCTTCACTAGCATTTATCCAATCTTCATAATTAACTTTACTCAAGTTTACATCATGTCCCGGTAAAGTAAATTGATATACATCAAATGATTTTGTTAATTCTAATTTAAATGCTAATTCTTCTTGATCATAAGTTCCACCGGCAAATCCATGAATTATTAAAATAGCTTTTCTAAATATCATTTCTTCACCATCCTATTCTAACTAAATTATATCACCTAGAAATTCCTAAGTAAAGAAAAAAAGTTGCTTTTTACAACTTTTTTAATTTATAGCTAAAATTTTAACATTATATTTTCCATTTGGACTATCAACAGAAACTACACTACCAACTTTTAAGCCCATAATAGCTTTTGCAATTGGAGATTCATTAGATATTTTATTAGTAAATGGATCTGCTTCTTGACTACCTACTATAGAATATTCTTCAGTATCATCATCATCAACATATTCCAAAGTAACTTTAGTTCCTATAGAAACTACATCAGTATCTACTTTTGTAATTACTACAGCTCTTTCTAACATTACTTCTAATTCTTTTATTCTAGACTCTACAACAGCTTGTTCTGAACGTGCTGCATCATATTCAGCATTTTCGCTTAAGTCTCCTTGTGCTCTAGCGTCTTTTAATGCATTTATAACTTCTGGTCTTCTAACTAGTTTTAATTCATCTAATTCCTTTTTAATTTCCTCTAATCCTTCTTCTGTTAAATATAATTCCTTTTCTTTTGACATAACGTTCACCTCATTCTTTTTCGTAAACCTACAAAATAATACTACATATTTATTATTTTGTCAACTTATTTTTTTATTCTAATCATATCATATACATCCAGTCTATCATCTACTTTAACTTTTACTATCTGCCTTGGATGTCTTACTATATCTACTAAATTACCCTCTTCATCATATATATTATTAAATTCATAAGTAATTATTTCATGAGCAGGACCAAATATTTCTACAATATCTCCCTTTTTAAAATAATTTCTTTGTTCTATAGTTGCTATTTTTGATTCATCATCATAATCTAATATTACTCCTAAAAAATCTTGATTAGATACTTCTACTCTACCATTATAATAACTACAAGTAAAGTCATATATATTATTAAAAAACTGCGGTACTGAATCTCTATTAGCACAATTCCTTAATATTTTTTCATTCAAGATATTATATGTATATTCTTTTGGATTGTTCAAATATTCATCAATAACTTTTCTATAGGTAGATACTACTGTAGCAATATAATATATACTTCGCATTCTACCTTCTATTTTAAAAGATGTAATACCCATATCTATCATTTCTGGTATATGTTTTAGCATAGATAAATCCTTTGTACAAAAAGTAAATGGCATTTCTCCTTTTATATTTTCTTTATTTTCATTTAATAAATCAAAATCCCATCTACATATTTGACTACATCCACCACGATTAGCATCTCTATTAGTTAAGAAATTAGACATAACACATCTACCACTATATCCAGCACACATAGCGCCATGTATAAATGTTTCAATTTCTATATCAACATTATCTATTATTTCTTTTATTTCTTCCTTAGAACATTCTCTAGCAAGTACTACACGAGTTACTCCTTGATCTTTCCAAAACTTAATAGATTCTTTATTTGATGTGGAAGCTTGCGTTGATAGATGTACTTCTAAATTAGTTTTTTCAAGCGCTACTTTAATTATTGTAGGATCACTAACTATAATAGCATCCACATTAACCTCTTCTAATTTTTTGAGATAATTTTCTAACTCTTTTAACTCTTCGTTGTGAAGAACTATATTTACTGTAACATAAACTTTTTTATTTAAATTATGCGCAAAAGTAGTTGCTTCTTTTATTTCATCAAATGTAAAGTTAATGGCATTTGCTCTTAAATTTAATAATGGTCCACCTATATATACGGCATCAGCTCCATATAACAATGCTATTTTTAATCTTTCTAAATCTCCTGCTGGAGCAAGTAACTCTACTCTATTTTTCATCTTTCTTCACCTTATATATTGTTTTAGTATTTAAAAAACCATTATCTACATTATTAAACATATTATTTATTTTAATTTCATATTCAACTATATTATCTTTATTTACACTTCTAAACATTTCTATTACACTTATAAATTTATCTAACTCTACTCCGAAACTATTAAGTACTATATATTCTACATTTATATTAAAAATAGATTTTATACCATTTAATATATTATTTGAATAAACACTTGTTCCTATATTATTATCTATTATAGGATATGTCTTATTTTCTTTTGTCATATAATTTACACTACTATTGTCATTTAGTTTAAAATTCTCTAAATAATTTTTTACTATATGTCTTTTTGATACAAACATAGGTAAATATCCAAATAAATTAACT
>JAZTXB010000127.1:0-5675 GCA_045636225.1 Bacilli bacterium | reverse complement strand
TAATAACACATATCCAAATCTATTTATCCATAAATTATTATCGTTTAAATATCTTATTATTTCTTTTAAACCATTTTCTTTATTTTTCTTAAATATTTTTAAATTAGCTGCTGTTATATCACATATTGCCCAGTTATCTATATAAGGTAAAAAATTATTTAATAATTTTGTTATAACTTCAAAATCATCTTTTATATAACCAATTACCAACCCATGAACTAGTTTTTCTTCATATAAATTATGATTATTATATTTTATAAAATCATTATAATCTTCACTTGCTATATTTTTAGCAATTTCTTTAAGTATAGGCGTCCTTACACCAATTAAATTATCAGCTAATATTAATTTTTGATGGAATTGCTTATACTTTAAATCTTGATTTTTATATAAATAATTTAAAAACTTATTATAATTCATATTATTTTAATTTTTTTAAGAAACTTTTTCCTACTTCTGGAAGTTTTACCTCAAAATTATCAGCTATAGTAGCACCTATATCAGAAAAACAGTCTAATTCTTTTAAATGTTTAGTATCTTTAAATTTTTTTGAATATAAAAGTACAGGAATATTTTCTCTTGTATGATCTGTTCCTCTATAAGTTGGATCATTTCCATGGTCTGCAGTTATTATAAGTAAATCATTTTCTTGAAGCTTTTTCTTTATTTGGGGCAAATAATTATCAAATTCTTTTATTGCTTCAGCATATCCTTTTACATTACGTCTATGACCATATTTAGAATCAAAATCATTTAAATTAGCAAAACATAAACCATTAAAATCAGTCATTTGTGTTTCTAATATTTTTTGAATTCCATCTAAATTATCTTTTGTTTTAATACTTTTAGTAATACCATTATTATTAAAGATATCACTTATTTTCCCTATTGAAATAACATCAAAACCACTATTTTTAAGATTATCAAGTACAGTATCTCCATCTGGGTCTAATGCATAATCATGTCTATTTGATGTTCTAATGAAATTACCTGGTGTTCCAACATATGGGCGAGCAATTATTCTTCCTACTTTCCATTTTTCTACTAAAGTAAGCTCTCTAGCAATTTCACAGCACTTGTATAATTCATCAAGCGGAATGATTTCTTCGTGTGCAGCTATTTGAAGAACTGAATCAGCTGATGTATATACTATTAAAGCACCCGTATCCATTTGCTCTTTACCAAGTCTTTCAATTATTTCAGTTCCACTAGCATTACAGTTACCAATTATTTTTCTACCTGTTCTGTTTTCTAATTCCGCTATAAGTTCATCAGGAAAACCAGTATCAGTAAAAGTTTTAAATGGTTTTAAAGTTCTTATACCCATTAATTCTAGATGTCCCGTTAAAGTATCTTTACCATTAGCTTTTGGATGTGCTTTAGTATAATATGCGTCAGTTTTTTTTATATTTTTGTAATTAACTAAGTTTAAAAAACCCATTTTTTCTAAATTAGGATACTCTATTGGATTTTGGTCTAAAATATGTCCTAATGTATTCGCACCTACATCGTTAAATTTTATCGCATCTATTGCTTCCCCTACTCCTAACGAATCTAAAACTATTAAAAATATTCTATTAAATTTCATAATATTACCTTCCTATTCTCTAATTATTATATCAAAATATAAAATAATAATCTATAAATTTATAAAACTATAAATTATTTTTTATAATTAATTACCATGTGGATGAAATTCTTTGTAATTTTCTTTAAGCTCTTCATTTGTTATATGAGTATAAATTTGAGTAGTTGATATATCAGAGTGACCTAAAAGCTCTTGTATAGTCCTCAAATCTGCTCCATATTTAAGTAAATGACTTGCAAATGAATGCCTTAATATATGCGGTGAAATTGTTTTATTAATATTTTTTTCTTTTGCTATATTTTTAATTATTTTAAAGAAACCTTGTCTAGTCATATTATTACCGTGATTATTTAAAAATAAATAATCATTATTATATCTTTTTAACATAGTTTGCCTATATTTATTAATATATATAACTAAAGATTCTTTAGCAAACTCCCCTATTGGAACAATTCGCTCTTTATCACCTTTACCAAAAACTCTTATTATTTCTTGCTCTAAATCTATATCTTGTAATTTTAAATTAACTAATTCACTTACACGAAGTCCCGCACCATACATAAGCTCAATCATTGCTTTATTTCTATAACTATAATTATCTACTAAATTTATATCTAATAATTTAAATACATCTTCCTCATCAAGCGTATTAGGCAGTGTTTTTTTTACTTTTGGCATAAACAAAGTATCAGCTATATTATCTTTTACTATTTTTTCTATTACTAAAAATTTATAAAAACTTTTTAAGCAAGAGATATTTCTAGAAATTGATTTTTCATTTAATTCTTTAGTATTTAAAAATTTTATATATTTTTTTAAATCTTCAGCATTTATATTATCTATTTCTTTATTATCCATGTATTCTAAAAAGCAAATTAAATCTCTTTTATATGATTCAATAGTATTATTGCTATACCCTTTATCAATGAGCAAAAATCTTAAAAATTCATCTATAGCTTCATTTAAATTATTCATGCTTTCACCCTATATATATTATATCACTTTTTTAGAATATGTGGTACAATATAAAAAGGTGATGTTATGGAACCTTTAGCAATTAAAATGAGACCTAAATGTATTAAAGATATAGTTGGGCAAGCACATTTAGTAGGTAAAGATAAAATTATTACAAATCTTGTTAAAAATAAAAAAATATTTTCAATGATTTTATATGGAAAACCTGGTATTGGAAAAACTACAATAGCAACTGCCATAGTAGAAGAATTAGGTTTAAAATATAGAATGTTAAATGCTACTATAAATAATAAAAAAGATTTTGATATCGTTGTTGAAGAAGCTAAAATGTATGGAGAACTTGTTGTTATAATGGATGAAATACATAGACTTAATAAGGATAAACAAGATTTACTACTTCCATATCTAGAAAATGGTCTTATTATATTAATTGGTATGACTACATCTAATCCATACCACTCTATTAATCCGGCAATTAGATCTAGATGTCAGTTATTTGAACTTAAAGAATTAACTAATGAAGATATAAAAAAAGCACTTAAAAGAGCTATAAAAAATGAATTATCCGATATAAAAATAAATAATGAATGTATTAATTATATAGCTACTACTTCATCAGGAGACTTAAGATATGCTTATAATTTACTTGAAGTTTCTTATTATTCTACTAATAAAAATGTTACTTTAGAATATTTAAAAAGTATTAATAATAAACCTAATATTTTTATTGATAAAAATAGTGATGGTTATTATGATACTATTAGTGCTTTTCAAAAAAGTATTAGAGGTTCTGATGTAGATGCTGCTCTTCACTATTTAGCTAAATTATTATTAGCTGAAGATTTAGATATTATATTTAGAAGAATGAGTGTTATAGCATATGAAGATATTGGACTTGCTAATCCTAATATGGCACTTAAAGTTGAAGCATGCATTAAAGCTTGTGAAAGGATTGGGCTTCCTGAAGCTAGAATACCTCTTGCTAAAACAGTAATTGAAATGGCTTTATCTCCTAAATCAAATAGCGCTTATTTAGCTTTAGATGCCGCTATAAATGATATTAATAAAGGTAATACTGGCAATGTTCCTAATCATATAAAAACTAATTCTAAAGACTATAAGTATGCTCATGATTATCCTAATCATATAGTAAAGCAACAATATTTACCTGATAATTTAAAAGGTAGAAGATATTATAAACCTCAAAACAATAAAAATGAATTAATGCTTAAAGAAATAAATGACAAAATAAAAGAAATTATTGATTAATTTCTTTTATTTTATTCTTATATTAATTACTGGACGAACGCCACGTTGATCGTCGTTTGCAGCACCACCATAGTATATATGCCCTGCAGCGCCTACAAACCAAGCTTTAGTAGTATCATAAGAGTATGAAGAAAGAGTCCAATATCCAACTATCCCGCTAATATTTTGAATTTCTTCACCAGTTACATATTCAGAGCTTGTAAGGTAATTAACTAGCCATAATGGGCAACTACCGTATTTATTTCCATTTTCAGTAAAAGTCAAACATTTATTTTCTCCATGCACTTCATCATTTTTAGGTAATCTTGATTTTAAATTTTTTATAACAGCTGTCTCTACTGATTTTTTATTTCTTATTGTCGTTATATTCCCAATTGTTTTTATTGTACCATAGCCATTTGTTTCTGTACTTCCTTCATCTATATAATTCAGTATCATATTTGGCATATTTACCCAATCTTCTGTGGCATTATGTAAATATGTCATAGCAGTTACTGGACCATTAACATTTGAATTACTAGAGAACCACTTAACTAAACATTTATTGTCTTTGTTTATATCTGTTGGTGTTCCATCTTCACACATATTTCTATCCATTATTAAATTTGTTGTTCCATCTGGCTCCCAGCTTAATACATAGAAATTATATTTTGTTCCAGGTTTTACTTCGCATTCATATTTAGAACCAATTGTCTTTTGGTTTCCAGTTATTAATTTACAAGGATGGTATACTAGTTCTCCTTTATCATTTTTTATTATTTAAATCTATTAATATATCTTTTATATTTCCATTTTCTATTATTATTGTACCACTACTTGGTTTTTCTCCATTTACGTCTACTATTAGTGTATTTGCATCTGTGCATATTCCATTTCCATCTAAGGATACTTTACATAAGTTTCCTTCTTTTGTTATTGGATATTCTCCATTTTCAAGTCCACCTTTATTTAGTGTTGCATCTGCTATTGTATACTCTACTGCATCTAAATAAAAATCTGCACTGCGAAGTGTACTTGACTCTCTTGCGTCATTTATTATATTTAATACTATTGGGGTTGCGATTAACGCGATGATTGCTAGTATTACTATTACTGCTAATAACTCAATTAAAGTAAACCCTTTTTTCATTCTATCTCTCCTATTCTTTTTATTATAAATTTAATATAAATAATTCTAAAGCTAATTCTTTATCTTTTTCACCTGTTTTTATACCAATATCTAAATCAGCTAAATCATTTAAATATTTAAGTAATATTTTAGGGTTATATTTATATCCAGCTATTATAGCTAAGTGAACTGGATATTTATGTACATCTAATATTTCAGATATTTGTTCTTCTGTATAACCTTTTTTTGCAAGTGTAGTCGATTGATACATAAGTCTAAATTTACTGGCAAGCAAAGCTATTATTTTTATTGGTTCTTCATTTAATTTTAATAGTTCTTTATAGGTTTTAATAGCATCTTTCTTATTTTTAGTTATAATGTCATCTATAAATTTAAAAATATCTATATCTATTATTTCCGGAGTTAAATCAGCAACATCTTGTTTAGTAATAAACATATCTTCTATTTTATATATTTTAAGTTTTTCTATTTCCTTATATATTAATTCTAAATTGTTTCCAACTCTGTTTATTAAAAGTTCAATTACTCCTGGTTCTATTTTATATTCATCTAACATTGTTTTAATAGTACTATTAAGATTTTTTAGTGGATTAAATTCTATTATTTTACCTTTTTCTTTAATCGTTTTAACTATTTTTTTAACACTATCAATTTTTTCATTTAAATTTACAAATATTATTATTA
Source organism: Bacilli bacterium (assembly GCA_045636225.1). Lineage (GTDB taxonomy): Bacteria > Bacillota_I > Bacilli_A > RF39 > UBA660 > UMGS1613. The sequence goes on along the minus strand of JAZTXB010000127.1, from coordinate 30 downwards.
CATCCTTGTTTTCTAATTTTAAATATTCTT
>JAZTXB010000126.1:0-31668 GCA_045636225.1 Bacilli bacterium | reverse complement strand
ATATTTTTGAAATTTGTAAAATTATTGTCTTTAAATATATTAAATATTATATTAATTGAATTAAAATCTAAAAATTCATCTTGAATAGAAGTAATTCTGATATTGTTGATTGATTTAATCCATTGATCGTTATTTTTATTTTCATCAAGTAATTTAAACAATTTATCATAAAAACTTTTTTGCTTTGGGAAAGTTTGTATTCTATTTATAAAATTTATATATCTGTTAATCAAATCTTGATCATTAGATACTTTATAACCCACATTTACTAAATCAGTTAAGAAATTAAAACAATTTACATCATTAGAATTTGAAATATCTAACATTTTTTTTATTTGATCCAAAGTTATGTACTTGTTAATACTTGATTTTAATATTTCTATATGAGTAACATTTGAAAAAAGATGCTTACCAATTAAATAATCCATGTGTTTTTGAAAATATAATTGTTGTTCCTCATCAAGAGATTCTAATTTTAATTTACTTAATATTTTAGAAGCAACTTCATATTTTTCACTTTCATCACATATAATATGGCCGTCTTTTAACGCATCATATAATTTAATTGCTAATTTATCTTTCTTAAAATTCTTTAGTGAAATAATATTTATAAAATCTATAGTCTCTTCTAATTTTATCTCCCTTGTGTAAATAATTTTTTTATAAAAATCATCATCACGAAGTATAAAACCAAAATTATTATTTATTTCTTGTATCGACAATTTTTCTTTTTTAGTTAAATACATTATTAATCTAATTTTTGGTGCAATACCGAATTTCCATGAATTTCTATTCTTTTCATAGATAATTCTTTTTTTGAGATAGCAAATTATTTGCTCTTTTTGTATTTGACTTTCAGTTATTTTTTCTTCTATTTTAGAATAATCTTCTAATTGTATATAATTTAAAATTTCATCATCTATATCAAAATCATCTTTAGATTGACTTGAATAAAAATAATCATAATTTATCGGATTTGTATTTGCTGTTTTTCTTAAAAATGTATAAGCTTCATAAGATATCCAAGGATAATCTTTTTTTATATTATCAAATAAATCTCTTCTTGATGCGTGTTTTTCTAATCGCTTAATTATATCAATATTTGTATGGACTTTTTTAAATAATTCATTATAATATCTCTTCAATATTGTATATTTCATTAAATAACTTAAATGATCCCTGCTTAAATTAACTACTTTAATATTATTTTTTTCAACGAATATATTATATTCATTAACAAAATCATTACAGATATTAATAATTTGGCGAGGGGTTTTACAACCAGATAAAGCTATTATATCTATTGTTTCTGTTGTAAAAATATCCATATATTCTTTTTCTGATTCCAATAGTTTATCCATAAATTCTATAATATTTTTTTGAGATTTTTCTTTTATATCAATAGTAAAATCAAATACTTTTTCTGAATAACTATTATATTCATTATTGAAGGCTAAAGAAAATTGTTCAGTATCGAACGGAATTATATATACTATTTTTCCATCTGTGTCAAAAAAGCCTTTTATTGAAGCAATTGTTTGCTTAAACTCATCAATATTACATCTATCTATATTATCAATTAATATTATTTTATTTGTTTCACTAACCTTTTTTAATATATCTTTAACTGTATCATAAAATTGTTCTGGAGAAAATAATTTTTGAAAAATATATGTTTTTTTTACGCTCATATATTTTTTTAGAGACCCTACTAAAAATCTTATGAGTGCCGGTGTTCCTCCAACTAATCCTATAATAGCTACAAACGTGTTATATTGTGAAAGGATATCTTCTTGAAAAAAAATAGCTATAACTAAAAATAATAAAACACTAATAGCCAATATTATTAATAACGTTTTATAAGAAAATGTAGTAGAATTATGTTCAGATATTTCTGAAACACCATCTAATGACTCAGTTTCAATACTTCTATCATCATATAATCTATTGTAAAATTCTTTATATTCTTTAGTGTTTTGTTTTAATCCCGAGTTATCCAAAATATTTCTAGTAAATGTTCTTCTAAAACTATCTCCTTCATATTTCCAAGCATCGTATTTAAATACCTTAACTTTCATTTCTTCTTCAATAATCTTTATAGATGTATTAACAACTGTTGATTTACCAGAACCCCATGAACCTGTTACTGCTATATATAATGGAGTATTTTTTTGTGATTCAAAATATTCTTTTATTTTTTTTGATAAATCTGTTGAATATATTAAATTATCTAAATAATCTTTTTGTCTTAAATCCAAATTTTCAAAAGAAAAATTTTCATACCTTGATTTTAACATATTTATTTCACATCACTTTCTTTTTATCTAGCTCAATATAATCGCTTTTATTGCCTATTATTCTTAAGTATTCTTTACCACCATCTACTGCTATTTTACAACAAGAACATCTTTTAAAATCATATATATTTTTTGATTCAATTATATCTCCACAATTTTTGCATTTAATCCTATTTGAAACTGTTTCACTCCTGCTTTTATACATAGTACCCTCCATAATATTTAATTTTTCTATTTTTTATTAATATTCGTAAAAACATATACTTCAATTTAATTATATATTATACTACAAAAAGCGATTAATTCAATCGCTTTTTTATATGTCATTAGGAATTTCAAAATCCACAAAATATTCTTCTGGAACAGAATTATCTAATAATATATCAAATAATAAAGTTTTATAAACGGCTTTTGTTTTTTGATCTACAACTTGAGACTCTCTCATATTAGTAAATTTACCTGTTCCAAAGTATGTAAACGGAAGAATAATATTATCTTCATCATCCATCTTTCTAACAAATAAATATACATTTTTTGTATTCTTTAATTTAATACCTATACTATTATCAACTGTTGTATTATTTTCAGATTCCCATTGAAATATCGTAGGACTAATAAATTTATCTTTATAATCCATTCTTTCTTGTTCTGTTTTATCTTTCTTTAATCCAACATATACATAAGTATTTCCTGTTTCTGTATCAAAGTATGTTCCCTTTAATAAAATATCCATTGTATATTTTCTATTAATCGATGTCATTGTTTGTTCTTTTGAATAGTTAGCATATAATTTATATTTACCATCAAAATCTCCAAACTCTATTTCATATCTATTGATTCCATAATTAATTAAATTCTCTACATAACTTTTTATATTAGATATATTTTCAACGCTTAAATTATTATTTATCAATATTCCTTTATTTGTTAAAAACTCAATTGCATTATTCAAGGTTTCTTTTGTTACTCTAGAATTATAACCAATTATTTTCTCTAAATTAATTTCATTGTGATGTAATAAATAATTTATAATTAAAAATTCATCTGCTCTAACTATAGGCAACAATTCTTCTATTGAATTGATAAGATTAATTTCATTTTCATTAAATATTGGTAAATTATCTTCGCCTATCATTGTTAAAAATTCATAATATGATTTAACTCTTTTTCCACCTATTTTACATTTTATAAACCTATTAAGATCTGGAGCTATTTCAGATTCTAAATAATCCATATGGGTTGGTATATCATCTTTATTTAGATATTTCTTAAAATTCTCGTAATCTTTCTTTAGGAAAGTTTTTTTATTAAAATTTTCTTGATCAATAAATTTTATTATTTCTTTTTTAGACAATTCATCAATATGAATTTCAACATTAGGAATACTTAAAGTTTTATAATCAGATTCTATTAGATTTTTTAAATATGCCTTCTCAGTATATGTTGTTTTTCCTAAAGTACCAAGAGCTAAAGCTATTTGTACTGATCTATTATAATCATTACCAATAAAATCTAAAACAGTTAAATATTTCTTATTTTGATATTTTCTTAACCCTCTACCCAATTGTTGTAAAAAGATAGTTGAACTCTCTGTTGGTCTTAAAAATAAAACCATATTCACAGCTGGTATATCTACTCCCTCATTTAATATATCTACTGTGCAAATTATTTCTAATTCATTAGTTTCGTCTTGTAAATCATTAAATGCTTTAATTCTTTCACCAGTGTTATTTTCGCCTGTTAAAGCAACTGCTGAGTATCCTCTCATTGCAAATTCATTTGCCATTAGAATACAATGAGCTATATTAGTACAAAAAGCTATTGCCTTAAGTTTTTCATTTTTTATTTTATGACTCTCTATTTCTTTTACTATAAAATCAACATTGTCTGATTCTGCAACATTTTTAGATACTTTATTTTTATCATCTTCACCATAATTAATTAATTCATCTCTTATTCCATAATAATGGAAAGGAACTACTAAATCATTATTTATAGCATCTCTAAGTCTCAATTCAAATGGAACATTTTGTTCAAATAATTCAAATATATCTTGATTATCCATTCTCTCTGGCGTTGCAGTTAATCCTAATAAAAATTCAGGATTAAAATAATTTAAAATCTTTTTACCACATTTAGCAACTATATGATGAACCTCATCATAACATATATAATCAAATTCATTTTTATCAAATTCTGATAAATGTCTTGCTAACATTGAACTTGATGCAAATACAAAATCACAATCTAGATCTTTTGAATTACCTGTATATAATCCACATGTTTTTTCAGCACCAAATACATTCATGAATGTTCTTCTTGCATCTTTTAAAATAGTCTCTCTATGAACAACAAACAAAACTCTTTTAGCATTAAAATTTCTTGCATCAAAAGCAGCTAAATATGTTTTTCCTGATCCTGTTGCACTTATTATTAAAGCTCTTTTAATACCTGTATCTCTATATCTTATTAATTCTTTTAACGCTTTTCTTTGCATTGAATTAGGAACTATGTTTTGAGTCATAGGATTAATATAATCCATATCCCATTTTTCAATAGCATAATCTAATACAAACATATATTTTTTTATAATATCTTCACTTAATTTAAAAGTCCTATCCCATAAGTATTCAAAATTTTTTATAGCTTCGTTATATGAATCAATACTATCTCTTGATATTAACGAAATATTCCATTCAATATTTTTTAATAATGCAAATCTAGTAATATTAGACGAACCTACTATTATTTCAATTGAATCATCATATTCAAACAAATACCCTTTTGAGTGAAATCCATTTTCATCAAAACAATTCATATCAAGATGACATTCAAAATTCTCATATTTATTTTGCCAAGATAAAAAATCTCTTAATGAAGCTATATCAGTGAAATTCTGATAAGTAGAAGTAATTATTCTGCCTTTTGCTCCTCTTTCTAATGCTTCTTCAATTTCTCTTTGGAATAATATTAGACCTGCTTTTTTTATAAAACTAACAGACAAAGTAAAAGAATTACATTTTTTAAAACAATTTTTTATTCTATCTAAAAATGATAAATCTGAATAATTAGTTAAAAATAAATCTTTCATACTTCACCTTCTTAATGTTTTTATGTTTCCTACATATTCTGCTAAAGGAATATCAGCAGGACATAAATCAAAATTTATAATATCTTGTTTATCAACAAATTTATATTCTGAATGATCATGCAAATGAAATTCACCTGACAAATACTTACACTCATATAATCTTAAATCAATTGTTTTTGTTGGATACTCACACACATTATTAGTTAAAAATCTAATAGGTTGAATATTCATTTCAAATTCTTCTTTAATTTCTCTTTTAATAGCTTGCTCCTCAGATTCTTCTTTTTCTACTTTTCCTCCGGGAAATTCCCATTTCCCAAGTACATCTTCAGAACCAGTTGACCTTCTTGCTATTAAATATTTTCCATCTTTTTCTATTAAAGCTGCAACTACTGTAATCATCTAAAATCTCCTAATCATACTAAAAAAACTATTATTCACGTGGTAATTTATTATAATCATACTTCCTAAGAAGAGGTTCCAAATCATCAAGTGATTTTTCTATTTCTTCTTTAATATTTTCTAAAGTATAACCTTCTTTAGCCATCCCTCTTTGTATTTTCGTTATATGAAAAGTAATAATTCTTAAATCATTCATTATCTTAGAAAGTTTATCTCTTTTCTTTGCTTCCCATACTAAAACATCTGTCCGAAACTCCTTAAATTCATCTAATAATTGTTCATAATCTTTAGATGATCTAGTTTTTCTCTTTTCAAACATTAGAGCAATTTCACTATATCCTGCTGCTCTTAACATTTTTGTTAAAGACAAATCTAACTCTTCAGCTATTCTTCTTAGGATATCTACATCTATTTTCTTTATTTTAGCATTTACTATATCATTTAATGTACTATGACTTACTCCTATTTTTTTAGATAAATCTCTTTGTGAATAACCTTTTTCTAGGCATCCATTTTCTATCATTATTTTTAATTCATTAGCACTCATATTATCCTCTTTTCATTTTTAATAACATCTATAACTTAATTTTATCACTTTTAAAAAAATTTGTAAATATTTTGTCCGAATATCTTGACAAAAATTGTTTTATGTGTGATAATTTATTTGTACGATATTTCGGACAAGAAAGGAGGAATAATTTGATTGCAATCGAAGATGTGGACAAAACAATAAAAAAAGACATCATAGTCGAAGGACTAATGAGGTCTAAAGGTGTTTATTTACTCGTATCAAAGCCTAAAGTAGGAAAGTCTATGTTGGCACTGCAACTTTCTTACTGTATAACAAATGGAATACCATTTTTAGGACACAAAGTAATTGCTTCACCTGTACTATATATTACCACAGAATCTGATATTTTTCAATTAAATCAGAGAATGGAATTTATGAATTTAAAACCAAACCCAAAATCTTTATATCTTATTGACAGAGGAAAAAATCAAAATGTTAGTATATTTGATATAGAATATGAACTAGCTGAATTCTCAGATCCTGATCATACTAGATTATTAATCATTGATATGATGAAAGATTTTGATGCTGGTGTTGGTTATGATATTAATGACTTTCAAGATATAGCACAGAAGCTTATGCCTAAAATAAGAAGCATTGCAGACAAGTATAATTACACTATTCTACTAACACATCATTTAAACAAAAGAAAAGAAACTCTTGGTAGCGTTGGATTAGACGCCTGTGTTGATGGAGTCATAACTTTAATAGATAAAAACGATAATAAGCATATAGAATTAAAATCTATCAGTAGAGACTTTTCACCAATTGATATTCTTTTAGAAAAAGATAGCAATTTAGTATTAAATGTATGTGATGAGAAAAATGATGAAATAATGGATCAAAATTTAATAAGATTTATTATGTATGCATCTAAAAAGAAAGATTTTGAATTTACTGCTACTGAAATAGTTAACGACGCAAAACTATTCTGTACTCCAAAAAGTTTTGGAAGATTATTAAATTCAAATATCAATCTTTTAAAAGAAGAAGGTCTTCATATTTCAAAAAGCAGAACATCTAACAGTAGAATGTATCACTGCCATTATGAAGAACCATCAATTAACTAATAAAAATATATATAATGCAAGAGGTGAATAAAATGAATAACATTGTTGTTAATAGCATAGATTTAACTATGAAAAACGATAAAAAAGAAATTGTAAAGGAATTAATCCTTAAATATCTAATGAAGCAAATCACTAAGGAACAACACTCTTAGTTTATTTCTTCTTTTTTAATTTATAAAAATGGAGGTCTAAATGGATTATAACAGTTTAACTGATTTAAATTATAATGCTGGTATTTATATTAGACTTTCTCAAGAAGATAAAGATAAAAAATATGAAACAGATAGCGAAAGTGTATCTAATCAAAGAGATATACTAAAAAAATATTGTATAAATAATGGATTTAATTTAATTAATGAATATATTGATGATGGATATTCAGGCACTACATTTGATAGACCCGGATTTCAAAAAATGATTGAAGATATTGAATTAAAAAAAATTAATCTTGTAATAGTTAAAGATTTATCAAGACTAGGTCGTGACCATGTTTTGACCGGTTATTACGTAGAGTCATATTTCCCTGAAAATAAAGTTAGATTTATATCTATTATGGAAAACTATGATAGTATGAAAAATCAAGCGAGTAATGACTCTTCTACGTTCATAATCGCTTGCAACGACTATTATAGTAAACAGAACTCAATTAAGATTAGAAGCGTATTAGACGCCAAAAGAAAAGAAGGTAAATTTATAGGCAGTAAACCTTGTTATGGATATATGAGAGATCCTCAAGATAAAGGTCATTTAATTGTAGACCCTAATGTTGCTGGATATGTAAAAATGATGTTTGAATGGCGTGCTGATGGAGTTGGAATATCTGAAATAGCTACTCGCTTAAATAATCTAGGTGCTCCTACTCCTAGCGCATATAAAAATTTACCTTTATCAAAAAGAGTTATTGATAAAACGAAATGGACAATCCATACAGTAAATAAAATACTTTCTAATGAAATGTATACAGGAAATATGGTTCAACACAAACAAGCGAAAGTAAATTATAAATCTAAAAAGAAAATAACTTTAGATGAAAGCGATTGGATCTCTGTAGAGAAAACACATGAACCTTTAGTTGATGAAGAAACGTTTAGAATTATTAAAGAAAAAAGAAAGGAAAAGAAAAGAACTTCTAATATCAAAACAGATAGACCTAGAAGAATTCTTGAAGGAATAATATTCTGTAAGGAATGCAGTAATAGAATAAGCGTTCAATGTAGAAACGGCTACTGGACTATGAATTGTAATAGATACTCTAGAGACCCTATAAGAGGTAGATGCACATCTCATTTCTTTCCTTATGATTATTTTGAAGAACAAGTACTAAAACAATTAAAAGACTTATTAAATAGTTTATTTAGTGAGTTTGATATAGATGATTTAAATAGTGAAATCATTAAAAGAAGTAATTATAATACTGATTCTTTAACTATAAAAAAAGAGAAATATCTTAAAGAAAAAGAAAAACTATCTAAAGCAATACAAACTATATATGAAGATAGAATAGAAGGAAATATTACAATTGAACAATATAAAATGCTAGCTGTTCCATATGAAAAAAAGATTAATGAAATTAATGAATCACTTGAGAGTATTGAAGTTGAAATAATTAAAATAAAACAAAGTTCCAATAAAATACCAAATTATACTAAAAAAATAAAAAAACTATTAGATATAGAAAAACCTAATAGAGATTTAATACAAACATTAATTGAAAGAATTGATGTTGATGAAAATAGAAAAATAAATATTAAATTTAAATATGATATATTAGATGAATTTTCATTTAAATATAAAAATCCTAATAAACCAAGAAACCCTTATGGTAGAAATGGTAAAAAAGAGAAAATAACAAGTTAATTAATAGTGCCAATATAAATTCACCTAATTTATTTAGTCAAATAATAACAAAAAAACGATCTAGCACTTAAAGTACTAGGTCGTTTTAAATTTTTCCTTTTTTTACCAAAGTCCAATAATGATAACCCAATGATGTAAGTTTACAACTTTTTGAATTCATTGCAGCAAAATACATATGATCTTCATCAACAGGTTTAACGAGCCCTACGCTTTCCATTTTCTGCAAATTTTTCATAATCTTAACATTTTCTAAATTGGTGTAAGGTTCTTTTTTTTCTAACATATAATCCTTATTATTTGTGAACTCAAACGACGGATCTAATTTAAATTCATGTGTTGATGTTGGAAAATAATCAACAATATTTCGTAATATAGATAATTCAATAGAAGGAACAACTGATCTAACTTTAACAAAACTATGTGTATTTGTTTTAAAAACAGGTCTTTGTTCCCACGCACCTAATGCTTGATCAATATACGAATATATAGAACCTGGTGTTATATCACCATTTATATTAGCTGCTCCACCTGATAACGCTTCAATCAACAAATTAGTAAAAATTCCATGACCACCACTTTCACGAGCCTCTTGATCTTCCATACTTGCAGTAAGTATAGTTACACCTTCAGTTATTTCTGTAGTTTTATCCAACAAAGTTCCATTACCAAAAACACCTGAATAACAACAATCTAAAATAACTATTTTGTTTAGTGCTTTAGAATTATTAACAATTCTTAATATTTCCATCATTGGAATACCTTCACTTCCAGGGGAATAATCTGGTGTAACAATATATCCATCAACATTTGTTTTACAACCATGACCCGAAAAGTAAAATAAAGCTATATCTACAGGAGAATCAAAAAGTTCCATAATTACTTTTTTTAATTCACCCGAAGTCTTTACGTTGTTCATTTGGTGAATATCAAAATTTGGTGATCCATCACCATTTTTACGTAAACATTGCGCAATAGCTGTTGCATCATTTACGCATCCATTTAATGGAGCTTTAGGGTAATCGTCTATTCCCACAATTAACGCCTTCCTCATGTTTTCCTCCTATAACGAATTTATCCAATTTTTAATTGTTTCCCATTTCCATTCAGAAACTGATATATTTTTTAGTTCATCCGGCAAAGAACTTGGTTTGTTATCTGAATAACCATAAATTCCTTTACACGGAATGCCTTCCTCTTTTGCACATTTAACTTCCCATAAATGACCACTTGCGGCTTGGGAATTTTTAGTAACTATTGCAATTAAACCATCACAACCTTTAATCTTTCTTCTACATTTTGTCTTCCATTCTGTATCCCAAGGTTGCTTAACAGACATATCATAAAAATCAAAAGGACATTTATCGTTCTTTGACTGTCCGACTAACAAATCCCTTAAATTTTCATCTTCCATAGCAAAACTTATAAATACTCTCTTATTCATTTTATCACCTCCCACTACATAAAAAAACGCCAGCACAAAAACTTATAAACCATAAGCCTGTACTAGCGCTTCATTTATTGCAATTATTATACTATAAAATTTAAATTATTGTAAATGTTTTTTTATAATTATTTATAATTTGTAGATTAATAAGGTTTTTAGGGATTATCCCTACATTACGAATTTGTGGGAGTACAAATTCAGTGCTTGCTAATACTAAAGTATTTTAAAAAGTTTTGTCATTGACAAAACTTTTACTTTATTTTTTTATCCAAATTATTTATATAACCATTAAATTCTTTAAATGTTAGATTAGGCTCTACTTCAAAAAATTCAGTTACTGGTCTAGCATGACCTCCTGCCATTTCTATATAATATTCATTTATTTTATCAATAGCAGTTTCTTCATTTTCATATTCATAAATACCTATTCTTTCCCAGTTAGGATGTTCTATTTGATATACTTTATTATCTAAGTAATATAAAACAAAACAATGCATATGCTCTTCAGCTTCTAAATCATTAAAATCTTCACCTTCATAAATTCTAGTACAAAACATTTTATTAGGTATATTAATTCTATCTAATAAATGCTTCATTAAATATACTTGCTCTATACAAGTTCCTATTTTATGATCTAAAATTTCTTCTAATGTTGAAGTTCTATATAAACTTCTAAATCCTTTCATATTACCTATATGCTCTTCGTTATTTATATCTAACCAGCCATATTTAATATTAGATTTCATAAATTCTAATATATCTTCTGGAGTTTTAACGTTTTCTATTTTCATACTTTCACTACCTTTATTTTGATGTTTCTAATTGTTTTTCTTCTTTATATTCATAATTTAATCTATTTTGTCTAGTAACAACAGACTCTCCTAAGTTTCTTTCTATATCTTCTCTTGCTACTTTAGCAGCATGTCCACCCATTCTAGCGATTTCTTTATTTTGTTCTAAACCTTGTGGTTTATGTTTTTCAGCTAATCTTTTTGCAGTTTCTTCTGATAAATCTGTTAATATTATTTCAATATTATCCATATTATCTCTTAAAGATTCTTTACGAAGTCCTTTATATTGTTTATATTCTTTAGCATTCATTCCTGACCATTCTTTATAGATTTCATTGGTTAATATTGCAAATTCCTTACCTTCAGTTATTCCATTTTCTTGCCAAACATCAGTTAATTCTTTTCTATCTTGAATTCCTTTTAATCTTTTAGCAATCCATTTTTCATCATAACCTTTTGCTCTATATAAATCCATAGATCTTTGTGCAGCAAGTGATGGATCAAATACTTCATTAATTCTTTCGCTTCCTAATTTAGCTAACCACACTTTTATAGGTTCTGCATTTTTACTAGGAATAGATTCAATTATTCTAAACATTCCTTCAATATCAACAACATCTGTTGATCTATATTTCCCATCACCAGCTTTCAATTTCAACTGGTGACAATTTGTCACCGTTTCATTACCTTCTTCTTTTAACCTTTGTTTTAATTTATTCCAATACTTTCTACCATCTTTACTATTAGATAGAACTCCTACTATATCAACAACACTTATATAATATTTTTCTTCTTCTTTATCCCACACAGTTCTTATTGTTTCATTATTAAAAATTTTATTCATTAAATGCATTTTATCTTGATTCATACATTACCTCCTATTATATTAAATTATTTGTGATTTCCCTACTTAAATTATATCATATATTAATAGTATATTTAAGTATTTTTTATTTAGTATCCGTAAGGTACCTTCGCACCACCTGCATTTATGTGATTAGAGAGCACAATTACATCACTTGTATTTCCAAATGAATTAAGCACTCTGTTAACTCTTTCTGATGGTGATAAAGTCTCATCTTCTAATCTTGTCATCTTAACATCTAATCCAAGTTGTCTTAACCTATCATATATATATTGTGATATTTTTAAAGTATATTCTTTCTCTATTATTCCATTACCACTAGCACCAGGATCATTTCCACCATGTCCCGCATCAATTACAATCTTTGCCATTTTATCACTCCTACACTAGTATATTCAAAAAATAAAAAAAGGAAAGCATTTCCTTTTATTCAATTTCTTTGAAATCTTCATAATCTGAATATGGAGATAATGAAAATCTTATAGTTTCTCTAATTTCTTCATCAGTATACCCACAAGATTTAAGAACGTAAGAGGGTTTTGTATTACTACAAGCAGAACCTGTACTTGCTGATAATATCTGTGAAGCATTTTTTAAAAACAATTGATTATTAAACCCAACTATTCGAACACTAATTAGTCCAGGTATTTTATTTATATTTTCATTATTGATTACAATTTTTTCTCCAAAAACTTCTTTTATTCTTGAAATAAAATTTTTTTCTTCGACTTCTAATTTTAAAATATTCTTCTCTAAATCTTTCTTTGCAATTTGAGTTGCAGCACCCATTCCAACAATTTGATGCACTGCTAATGTACCACTTCTCAAGCCAAATTCTTGTTCTCCGCCATGCATTAATGGTTCTATATTTGGAAATAATCCATTTTTATTTTTTCTTATAAAAGCAATGCCAACACCTTTTGGACCATAAAATTTGTGTGCCGATAATGAAAGAAAATCTATATCTTTAAAATCATATAAATCAATTAATTTTTTACCCGCAATTTGAGTTGCATCTGTATGAAAAGCTATATTATGCTGATGACATATTTTTGATAATTCTTTTATATCATTTATACTACCTATTTCATTGTTTGCCCACATAATAGATACTAGAATTGTATCTTTTCTTATGGCATCTTTAAGTGTTTGTATTTCAACTATACCGTCTCTATTAACCGGCAAATATGTTACCTCATAACCTATTTTTTCTAAAAACTTAGCCGTATTTATTATAGAAGAATGTTCTACAGAACTTACAATAATATGTTGACCTTTATCTCTATTTGCAAAGCAATATCCCTTCAAAATAAAGTTATTGCTTTCTGTTGAACCACCTGTAAAAATTATTTCATCACTATTACAGTTAATAAATTCTGCTACTGAATTTCTTGCTTCATCCACAGCTTTTTTTGATATATTTGCTTGCTCATAGTATTTACTATTCGGATTTCCATAATATGTTGTTAAATACGGTTTCATTGCATTATATACTTCAGGTAATACTTTTGTCGTTGCTGAATTATCTAAATAAAGCATAATCTACTCTCCTTACATTAATTTAAATATCGAATCTAATACCTTATCGTAATTTCCTTTTAATTGATATTCATCATATAGTAGGTCTATTCCTCGTGAAATATGTGAATTATATAATTCTGGAAAAATTTCTTTATCCTCTATTTTTAAATTGATTTGTTCAATCATTAAAGCCTTATATAATTCATCATAATCACCTGTAATAGTTGCCCTTTGATATGTTGCTCCCCCACGGTCATTATTACTTTCAGGATAATCAATCCTAGGATCAACTTTACTCTTTAGAGATAAGCCTATAGCAATTCTCATAACCGATGCCTTAGTAGACAATTTTAATAACTTTTGTAATTCTATAATCTTCTTTTCTATTTCTAGAGAAGTTGTTAATCGTCCATTCATTATTAAAAATACGCCTCCTTTATTTCAGTTTTTCCTATTTTATCATCATTAGCGAGTATATATTCCTTACTTATATTTTTACTAACAATTTTATATAAATTGCCAACAATTTCTTCATCTGTTGATAAAATTAAAACTTGATCAGAAATAGTACATAATATTTTTTCTACAAATAGAGCTCTATTTTGCTTATCTAAACGAGCCAATGGAGTATCAAACGTAAACATATTATTTCTATCAGAAAGTTTAAATATTGCCCAAATAATAGCAGAAATAAGTAATTGTTTTTCTCCAGCTGATAATATTGTAATATCTTTTTCAATGTCATTATTATCAAATAAAGTTACCTCATATGTACTACTATTTATTACTATTTTTGTAACATAATTTTCTTTTTTGTTTATTTCTTCAAATTTTTTCACTGCTAAATCAGCTATTTTTGATAAATAATTTTTTATTTGTTTTGTTTTATATTCTTCAGATACTTTTAATAATTTTCTTGCAACATAAAAACTATTTTCTTCTTTTCTTTCAGAATCAATTTTCTTTTCCATTGTTTCGAGTTCTATCAACGAAGCATTCAAGTCTAATTCAGCATGTTTTATATCTTTTTCAACATTCTTAATTTTTTCTTTTATATCTTCAATAGAAATTTCTAAAGTTTTTATTTCTTTTAACAATTTTTGCAAATCGCCTGCATTAGCATTTTCATTGTTTCCAATTATCTTTTTATATATTTTTGTATTGTTTAAATCTTCTCTACTATTTTTCAAAATTTTTTGTATTTCTTCTATAGTTAGCAAATTAAATTTTGAAACTACAATTTCAATAAGATTATTTAATTTAGGTGATGCATTATATTTTATTTCTTCAACATCATTACTTATCATTTTATTTAGTTCTGACTTAATAGATGCAACTGACTTTTCACCTAAAAATTGTTCTATTTCTTTAACATATGTAAGTAAAGTTAATGGTTTTTCTTTTTTTATTGCGTTTTGTATATTAAATATTCTATCTTTATTTAAATAAAATACTATATCATCTTCTAAAAATTCTTTTATTGTCGCTAAATTTTGTTTTCTACTTGATTCCAAAAGTTCTAATGAACTTCGCATTGCAAATTTATCTTTTTCTGTTAGTCCACCATAATTTTCAAACTTTTTAAGTAATCCTTTAAGTTTAAATTTATCTTCATCTAAAGTTTTTTGATATTTTTCATATATATCATTTAAATTTTTAACATTTTTTTGATTTTCTATATATTTATTTTTATATTCCAATAAATGAATTTCATCAACATTAAATGTTTTTCTATTTTTTTCTTTTTGTATATAAAAATTAATATCATCTTCCATTTTTTCAAAAATATTTAAATTAAAATTTACATTTATTATTTCTTTTAAATATTCAGAAATTTGATTATCATCAATAATTTGAGCAATTTTTTCACCGTCAAATAACATTGTATCTATAACTGCCGGTGGCATTATTTCTTTTAATTTTGTTTGTATTTGTTCTATTTCTTCATCTTGTAAATAAATATTGTTTCTTTTTA
The DNA here is from genome assembly GCA_045636225.1 of Bacilli bacterium. Lineage (GTDB taxonomy): Bacteria > Bacillota_I > Bacilli_A > RF39 > UBA660 > UMGS1613. The sequence goes on along the minus strand of JAZTXB010000126.1, from coordinate 15,784 downwards.
CTCTTAACGTTTCATTAATTTCATCATCTATCTTTTTCCATGACCTTGAAAATGAATATACATTTTCCATATAATTTTCAATTAATGAAAATTCTATTTCTATTTCATAATATGAAACTTTTTTTCTTGACTCAACATAATTAAATAATTTTTTTATTGAATTAAAATATACATTACTATTTGTTTTAAGGCCATAAGCATATGTACCAAACAAACCTACCTTAATTGAATTTAAAAGTGTAGTTTTTCCTGCACCATTTTTTCCACCAATTAATATTATATTTTTGCCTTTTTTTACATCAAGATTAAAAATATTTTCTTCACCTTTATAAGGTCCAATATTATTTAGTTTTATTTTAGTAATTTTCATAGCTGATTCCTTTCTAAATATGAATATAATCTTGATTTAATAATCTACTTAATTCTTTTTGCAAATTATCTCGCCTTGTTAAACCATAACTATTTTTTTCTAAATATAATATTTTCTTAACTAATTCAAAATCTATTCCATTATTAATGCAAGTTTCTTTTAACTCCTCTAATTCTTTATCATTTAATAATTTTATATCATCTGAAATAAATTCTAAATTCTTTTTATATACTTCCTTGTATATTTTAGATACATCATCATTCCAATATCCTTGTTCTAGCCATAATTTACTTATTGCAAGAAGTTCTTCTATTTTTATTAAATCATGTTCAATACCATATTCATCTTTAATTTGTTTTTGGACTTTTAAAAGTCTTCGTAACATTTCTTTTCTTTCTTCATATATAAATGGCCCGAGTCCTAATTGTCCATATCCCTCTACTGATTTGCAAATTATTTTAGGATCATCACTTCCAGCTAAATCTATTTTGTTTTCTTTTATAAACTTAATAGCTTCTGTTTTATCATCAAATATATTCCATACTTCTCCAAAATTATCAATTCCTGTATCAATAGATATTTCAATTTTTTCTCTATCACCTTTTTTAGGAATTATTAATTTATTATTTTCCATTTTTATTGAAGAAAAATATATTTGACCACTTGCACGCCTTTTCATACGAAGATTTCTGTCATCTCTTATACTATATAACCAATTTCTATATTCAAGTAAAGGTTCTAACCATTTAGTTCCATTTGCAATAAATCCATTAAGTGCTTTATCTTCTGCAACTACTGTACATACCCAGCACCCAAATCTACTGTTTCCACAACTACCAGCATCTTTTTTTGTTTCCTCATCTACTACTAGAGGACATTCTGAATTTGAAGTACTATCTGAATATAATTTATATAATTCTTGATTATCTCCACCCCATGGAGAAGGATAGTTAAGTAAAACATCCCATACATCATCAATTGTAAATTCAATAATAGGTGCAAAAGTAAACGCATTAGTTAATGTTGTATGTCTCATTAAATCACTTGTCTTTACTGAGTGAGAATTTAATACTCTATCTCTTGAATTACTTTCTCCTTTTCTTACTCCAAGCACCATGATAGCTTCCCCATTAGCAGCAACTACTTCTTTAATAAACCTATTTGCAGGTTCTATTTTTATTCTATCTGTACACCATCTAAATGTTTGATTTGGACAAGGATATCCCCTGCCTATTAAATTTGCCCAAAAAGAATTATCAAATTTTGGTTGTACTTTTTGTGTTGATATTGGTAAATTATTTTTTTTTGCATATTGTTCCATTTTATATAATGTAGTATCAATTTCGTTAATAATTAAAGGAGTTTCAACCATTGTATCTGAACTAATAATATAAACGCGTTTTTTTAATTCTTCTTTTTCCATTTCAGCAAGTGCAGTAAGTACCACTGTACAAGCGGCTGTTGAATCTTTTCCTCCACTGTAACCTATAATCCAAGGTCTTTCGTCTTGTCTATATACTCTTTTAACACGTTCAACTGCATCTCTAAATTTGTTTCCTTGTTCATTTATTATGCTTGATAATTTCATAATTTAACCTCCCTATTTTTATAAACCTTCTTCTGTAAATATTTCCTCCACAGTTTTCTTTCCAATATTTGCACTTCCAATAAATTTTTCTATGATAGCACGTATATTATCTACTTGATTTTCATAATCAACATTAGAAAGCATTTCATATAAAATATCTATTCCGCCCATCGCATAATCATCAAACAATTCTTGTTTTCTTAGTTTTCTTGGGTGCTCTATTGAATTATCTTCAAATGCAATTCTAATTGCATTATCAGCATCTACATCAATTTCTTCAATTAAAGTAATTACTTCACAAAGAAATTCAATTTTATAACTTCTATTATTAAGTACAGTTCTTGGTAAATTAGCAATTGCCTTACTTTCAGAATCTTGTACATCTTTTCTATTGTTTATAAATCCTAAAACACCTGACATCATGTAAATATCAACTAAATCCCAACCATAAATTGTTTTTAGAGTTTGGTATTTTTCTGCTTTTCTGCCACGAATTACAATATCTGTTTGAAAAGTTAGCATTATTTAACCACTCCTTTCACAAATTCTATTGTAGATATACCAGATTCAACTTTCTTTATTTCATACATTCTACCAATTTTATTTTCTAACGAAGTTTTAACATCTTCATCCCACTGACTATCTGCTGATAGCAAAATTATTTGATCTGTTAAAGATGGAATTAATTGAGTTACATTTTTTCTATGCGTTGAATCTAATTTAGCAAATGGCGCATCCATAACTAATGTAAATTTACTATCTTCTGTAGCATCAATTACATCTTTTGCTACTGAAATTATTGAACCAACAAATGCAAAGCTTGTTACTATTTTTTCACCTTCTGATAAGGTACTTGTTTTAAATTTATCATAAACTGTAAAATTGTAGTCTTCGCCTATTTCTATTTCTTTGTTAGATGTTAACATTTTTGATAATAATTCAGAAGTTTTATCTTGCAACTCATCTTTTACTTCTTTTTCTTTCTTATGAAGTCTATTATTAATTTCATCAATTAAATTTTGACAAATATCCACTTTTAACTGCACATATTCGTTTGCATCATTACTTACTTTTATATTACTTCTTTCACTTTCACGATTTCTTTGAATTTGCTCATAATTCTCAATTTGATTTCTTGATGATCCAATCGCTTGATTTTTATTAGCAATTAATCTTTTTAGTTCAAGATATTCTTCATTAAATTTAGATAAATCTTGATCTCCTATGTCAGCAATTAATTTATCATTGTCTTTACTTAAATTTATTAACTCATCACGTTCATTTAAAAATTTATTATATTCATCATAATACCTATTAAAATTATCGTAATAGTGTTCATTATTTTCCTTTATATTCTTTATATTGACTTCAAGTCCTTTTAACAAAGTTGCAAAACTTTCTGGTGGAAGAAATTTTTTAAGTTCCTCTAAATGAGTTTTTGCATTTGCATCAATATTTAAATCGCAACCACAAATACACTTTCCCTGTTTCAATATTTGCTCTATTGCCGCTCCATTTATTCCTTCAATTCCTTTATCATGTAATTCAGAATTTTTAATTTTTTCTTGTAATATTTCTAATGATTTACCTAAAAAGAAATTAGGGCCTACACTACCAAATCCTTTAAATATATCTGCTTTCTTTGAGTCTATTTTAGAATTAATCGCATCTAATCTTTTTGCATAATTTTCTCTTTTTTCTTGTAATTCTTTTAAACCAGAATAAGATTTTAAAATTTCACTAACTTTAGATTGCTTTTTTTCTAAATTAATAAGTTCTTCTTCATATCTTTCTTTATTTTTCTTTTCTATTTCAATTGATTCATCTAATACTTTTAATTCCTCATTTATTTCTGACAATCTTGTAGAACTGTCTGATACAAATTCTGTTTCAAATTCTTTTTTCGCTTTTTCTAAATGATATTTACCATTTTCTAATACATCTAAGCCCATTAAGTTTTTTACCGCATTAGATAAGTCTTTTTTACCTAATCTTTGATTATCAGCTAAATCTTGCATTCTTTCTCCATCAAATAAGAAATATATTGATAAATCACTTGGAAAAATTTCACGGATTGCATTTTTATTTGTTCTTTTTGTTTCTCCTGTTTGAGGATCCTTTACAGTGAAAATTTGATCTTCATCTAATCTTTTTATATTTCCATCTACATTTCGTATATATGTAACAAAGTTTCTGCAAGTATAAACTTTATTCAAATGTTCTAATTCCAAACAAACTTCACAAGTTGCTTTGTCTCCTACTTCTATTTCTCTAATAACATCCTTATTAATTAAATCACTTGGATTTTCTAATTTAAGTTGTCCATACAAACACCAATTAAATGCTTGCAAAAAAGTAGTTTTACCAGCACCATTATCTCCCAAAATGATTGTTACATTATGTTCACTGTTTGTAGAAAATTCAATTTCTGTTGTGCCTTTAAATTGACGAAAATTAGTTAATCTAATTTTTTTGAATATCATGCTTCTTCACTTCTCTTTCTACAATTCTTTTAATAGTCTTTATCATCTCAGAATCAGTTTGTTCTTTTGTATTAAAATTCTTTTTTTCAGTAAATATTATTTCTAATAAAACAACACTGGATATTTCTTTTATCAATTCTTCTTTATTCTTCATAATTTTCTCCTACATTACATTCATCTATTGCATTTAAAATATTTTCATATGGTACCTTATAATTCTCTAACAATTGATATATTAATTCTTCATTTTCCAACTTATTTTCAGCTAAGGAATTAAATTCATATAATCTTTTCAATTCTGTTTCAACCAAATTATTAATTCTATCGGTAGTTTGTGAAAGTGGTAATGTTACAAAATCGTGTATATATGCAAATTCCTTACCTTTGAATTTTCTTAATACTCTACCTCTTCTTTGTATAAATTCTTTTGGATCAGTACTACTAGCCATTATGAAAGCATGTTGTATAGCTGGTATATTAACACCTTCATCCAAACATTTAATTGCAACAATAGCTTGCAATGTTTGACCATCACTAAACATTTCAATTATTTCTTCTCTCTCATCAGGTGTTTCTTCAGCTGTAAATTTATGTATTCTCATTTCAAATTCATTACCTAATATTTTACAAACTTTTTCTATTTGTCTTTCTTCATTATCATTAAATTCATCTATTGTCTTAGTAGCACCACAGTACACTAAGATATAATTACTATTCTTATAACTACTCATTAATTGTCTTAAAAGCACAAGTTTGTTACTTGCTCCTGCGACCAATCTCGCTCTCTTAATTAACAAATTTTTTGCAAAATCATTAATAATTAATTTGCCATTTTCTTCTTTTAAATTTTGTGCTATTTTTAACGACAATTCATTATATTGTTCTTGTTCTTCCTCTGTTAAACTAATTGTATGTGGATAATAATAATATTTAGTTAAAAAATCTCTTTCTATGGCAGTCTTTAAATCGAAATTAAACACTTCTCCACCAAAAAATTCATATATAAAATTAGTATTTTCTTCATCCCTAAAACGTTTAGGTGTTGCGGATAATCCTAATCTATATTTATATTTTTCAGTTAAACATCTTTTCATTGTATCTGTACCAGCATTATGTGCTTCATCAACCATCAATAAAATTGGTGCATTTATCATACTTATTAAATCTTGCATATCCCTAGTTACAAAAGTTGCATTAGTTGTTACTATCGTAAAATTATCAATTGTTCCATGATTAATAAATTTTATTTTCCTATATAAATTATTTCTCCAATCAGAATACTTGGAATAGCATATAACAGGTGAAATGTTAAATTTCTTAACATCTTCTACCCATTGCTCTACTAAATGTTGATATGGACAAACTATAACACTAACTAATTTAGGCACCTCTTTCCACAATGTAGTTAAACCATATAAACCAGTAAGTGTTTTTCCTGTTCCTGTTGCCATACATAACAATCCCTGATATTGATTGTTTTTCCAATTATCTACAGCTTCGATTTGATAATCTCTCGGATTAAACCATTCCGGTATTTTAGGAAATTTAGGTGAAATTGTTGTATCATAATCTTGTATTTCATTATTAAAAATTTCCTTTTTATAATATGGTTGTCTATACTCTAATAATTTATTTTTTAACGCATTCGGAAAAGACTCAATATGTAACCTTTCAGTTTTGTTATTCCATAAATCGTCAAAATTTTTCTTATATTCATCAACAAAAGAAACTTGACCAGGTTCCCAAGATTTAAAAACAACAAAAGATTCAAAATTATTATTTTGCCCATTATCAGTTTCATTCATAGAACCAGTAAATAAAATCTCATTGCCAAATGAATCAGAAATAAGACCAAATTTCTCGTGAAAAGCTCCATAGTCATCCATAATTGCTATTTTAATATCCAATCTTTCATCCGCAATTAAAGTTGCTATATAGTTTAATCTTTCTTTTTCATCTTCTGATTTAATATTACTTAATTCTCGTATCATCGCATCTAACATAACATCACTTTTCATACGAAAACCTAATTCAATTGTTTCTATATCTTCAGCATTTAATTTTGGAGAGGCAACAATTTCAACAACACCACCGTTATCAATTAAATTAGATAAACCCTGTGATGCATTTATTAACGAAGATAAAGTAAAATATCCAACGGCTCTTCTATACCTATTACCCACAGATAAAACAGGATTATAAAAATCCTTCACCATTGAGTCTTTATTACTTCTGTATGATTGTTTAAGAGCTATATCTTTTAATAACATACATCTTACCTCCTAATTCAAGATACCTAACATATTAATTATACCATAAAATTTGTTTTTTTCTTTATTTAGATGCAGTACAAATCAATCTAAAAAAGTACATATTAATATAAGTCTAAAAGAATTTCATTACACTTAATAAATATATCTTTTAAATCTTTATATATTAAATTTGAAATATCTGGATAATTATTTTTTAAATACACGTAAAACACATCGATAAATTCTTCAAAACTATTATTTGCTTCTATAAATAATTTCTTTATTTCATCTTTAGAATATATTATTTCATTGCATTCCAATTCACTAGGTTCTAAAATTATTATATTATTATTATCATAATTTACAGCAATATCTGGATCATGTCCCATCCAAACCTCATTACAATTTTTTATATTTTTATATGCATCTACAAATTCATTAACACAAAAACAACACCCTGTAATAATTTCACTACTATCATCTAAAAAAGTTATATCGCCAGGATAAAATAATTTTTTATCATTAATTCTTTTTATTATTTCTTTTGTCAGATTCAAATCGTTTATATTATTTTCTAATAATATTCTTTTAAAATATTTTTCTAAATTTTCTTCAGAAACATTTTTTTTAGTGTAATGTTTTGTAAAGTATATTTAATTTTTTTCATATAACATCATCTCCTTCTTATTATACCATAAAAAAAAAGTTGATAATCAACTTTTATTTACTTAAAACTACATTTGTGGTATTTATTGCATCATTTCTACAATATTCTATTGTTATTGTTTCATTCATACCATATGAATATATTTCTTTTTGCAATATATTTACATCACTTATCATAGTATCATTAACTTTAGTAATAATATCGCCGTCAATCATTCCTGATAAATCTAACGGATATTCTTCTCTAACATTTAATACAACTACTCCATCTATTTCTCCCGGTATTATACCATATTCACTTAATAAATCCGTATTAGTTGTATTTATAAATGTAGCGCCTAAATTAGCTCTATACAAAGACTGATTTTCTAATTTACTTACTATATCCATAACATATTCTATTGGTAAATAATATGTTTTATTTTGATTTTCTTCCTTCAAAGATATCATTCCAATTACTTCATCTTCATTATTTAGTACTGGGCTACCACTATTACCTTCTACTATGTTTCCTATTATGGAATTAGCTTTATATAAACTATTCCCATAACTAGCATTTACTTTTATCTCATTATCTAAACTTGTTATGATACCATTTTCTATTTCTTTATTATTTATATTAAAATAATAGACTTTATCATTTATATCAACATTAGGTGAACCTATTTTAACATTTTTTAAACCTAATTCATCTTCTATTTTTAATATAGCAATATCTGTATATTTATCATGCCAAACTAAAACTGCACGCTTTCTTTTACCTTTTAAATTTCTCATATACAAAAAATTACTAGACTCAATTACATGATAGTTAGTTACAATATAATTATTTTGGTTTTCAGTTTTATATACAAATCCCATTCCTTCATTTATAAACTCACCACCTACTGACTCTATAAAAACTAATGAATCAGTAGGTTTATACTTATTCGAGTACACTAAAGCTAAAACTAAAAACGAAACCATTACAATTATTAAAGTTATTGTACTTACCAGTCCAAAAATTATACTAAATCTTTTCAATCAAAATCAACTATCTCTCTCCAATTTTCAGGAAAACCTAGTTTACTTAAAAAATTATTAATTGGCAGTATATTAGTTTTTCCTTCCAGCATATCTAACTCAAATCCAACTTCATTAACAAAATCTCTAAATTCATGTTCTGTTAATAATTGCTTTAATATTATTACTACTGAAAATAAATCATTTTTACCATAATTATATTCATCATCTGTCATATCGATATTTAATAAATTATGATATTTAGTATCTGGTATTACTTTTTGAGTTCTATGATCATATAAAATATCTTCATGAGCACATAAATTTCTATAATTAGATAAAATAGATAAATATATAGACAATGTTTCAACATCTAATTTATAAAAATCTGCAATATCCTCTTGATCCTTGTCATCTAATATATTAAATAATTCTCCAACAATACCAAACGATAAAACCTTTACTAATATCCATAGTGGTATATATCCATAATTAGTAATATAATGCATTGTCGCAGAGTGCTGTTTACCATTAACTCTAATCTGTCTTTTTACTTTATTAAGTACATCATGTACTTGTCTAACTCTCATAGGATCTTTATTAAAATTTTTAGGATTCAAATATTCTTTCTCTCTAAATCCATATTTTCTAGATAATTCATAACTTATTAACGATTTTATGTTATTTTCTACTATTAATAAGTTTTTAAAAAATATATTTCTTACTCTTCTATCAAACACGAACATAGCATATAGTTCTTCAAAAGTTGTTCCTGGTATAAAATTTCTATCTTTCCATGATTTCATAAATAAATGTCTATAACCACTTATAAAGAAATAATTTTCTCTAAGTAATATATTTTTTGCTTTATCTATATCAGTTATTACTAAACCTCTTGATCTCAATATTTCTATTTGTTCATCAAGATTTTTAAACGTTTTTCTTATATCCATATCTTCCACCATTATAATTATATCATAATAAAAAAAAAATACTAGTTTTTTTCTAGTATTCATATATTCCAAGTATTTTTTCTTCTTCTGAATCAGTTAAATCATTTAATACCCATTCATCATCTTCTTTTGTTAATGAAAAATATATTGTATATTTTACTCTTTCTTTACTATCTTTAATTAAATCTAATCTATAATTATTAAACTTAACCTCATCAAATTCATTATCTTCACCTAAAAATTCAGATTCATTAGTTGTTCGATAATCTTCTGCGGCTTTCATAGCCTTTGTATAATCAGTAACTTCAATTTCAGTTTCTACTGTAGCTCTATCTCCATTTATAGTTTCTTCTTTTATTGTATAAGTTAAATCTTGGTAATGTTTTTTTAATACATCTCTATAAGTACCTTTTTGTTCTTCATCAAATGTTTCTTCATCATTTACAATAGCATCTAAATTGGCAAGCACGTTTGAATCTAATGTTTGATAATTATTTAAATACTCCTCAACTTTCTTAGTTGGTGTATTGCTCATATCTTCACCTATAGAGCATCCCGTTAATATTATAGCAAAAGACAAAAATGTTAAAAACTTTTTCATGTTTTCCCTCCCTTAATAATATGGGAAGTTTTTTATACGTTATACACTATTTTTTATTTTTTTATATAAATTTTCTAAAGTTTCTTTATCATTAATATATACATCTTCTCCAGCTTGTTTTAATTCTTCCTTATTTTCTTGATACCAACTTGATACACCATCTATTACATTATTAATATTTATTTTATCTTCTTCTATTATTTCTTTTGATATCTCTTTTAATTTGTCTTTATTTTCATCATACCAAGAAGATACTCCATCTACTACGTCTTTTATTGTTTTTTTATCTTCTTCTATAATTTCCTTTGATATTTCTTTTAATTCATTTTTATTCTCATCATACCATGTTGTTGTACTATCTATAATACCATTAATATTTTCTTTATCCTCTTCTAATATCTCTTTTGAAGTTTCCTTAATTTCATCTTTATTATCACTATACCATTCTTTAATATCTTCTATTTTTGAAGTTTCATTTATACTATGTTCCTCTATTGCTAAATTAGAATTATCATTTTGTATTTTTTGGCCTAATTTTGAATGTTTATTTTCATTGGTATTTGAAGTTACATTAATTTTTTCTCTAGAACAACCAACACAACATAACATAATAATAAAAATTATTAGAGCTTTCTTCATACTTCTTCACCTGATGCTTATTCTATCATTATATATTTTTTATGTCAAACTCCAATATTTTTATATTTATTCTTAAAAATTAACTTGCGTATCCAGTCAAATGGGATAACTGAGATTGCAAATAATATCATTATCTCAAATTCAAAAAGTGTTAATCCAGATGTTCTAAAAATATTACCGCCATAATATATAAGTAAAATTTGAACTAATATTATAAACATCATTATAAATATAAATACCTTATTTTTTAATATATTAGCTAAAATATTTAATCTATTTGTCCTTGCATTTAAACTATTAAATATATCTATAAAAATAAATAATCCAAAAAATGCAGTATATAAATATTTATCATTTATATCGTTTCTATATAAATTTTTTATAAAAGGTAATTTTAAAAATAAAATACATAATATAGACGAATATATTCCTGTAAAAAATATCTGATTAAACATATATTTATTTATTATTGGTTCATCTTTTTTCTTCGGATATTCTTTCATATATTCTCTAAGAGGTGGTTCAAATGAAAAAGCAAGACCAGCAAGTGTATCCATTACCATGTTTATCCATAACATCTGAACAACTGTTATCGGCATTTCTATATTTATAAATGGTCCTATGATAGATAAGAACAATGCACACATGTTTATTGTTAACTGAAGTATTATAAACTTTCTTATACTTTTAAATATAGTTCTTCCAAATAATATTGCTTTTGATATAGATAAAAAATTATCGTCAAGTATTACTATATCGCTAGCCTCTTTTGCTACTTCAGTACCACTTCCCATACTAAATCCAACATCTGCCTTCTTTAACGCTGGAGCATCATTTACTCCGTCACCTGTCATTCCAACTACTAAATTCAAATCTTGACTAATTCTTACTAACCTACTTTTATCACTTGGAAGACTTCTAGCAACTATAGAAATCTTTAATAATTTTTGTTTTAACTCTTCATCGCTTAATTTATTTAATTCTTCACTTGTAAGCACCAAATCTCCCTCTTTATATATTCCTACTTCTCTACCTATTGAAATTGCAGTATCTTTATTATCCCCTGTTATCATTATTGTTTTAATGTGAGCATCTGTAACCATTTTTACACCTTCTATAGCTTCTTTTCTTATTTCATCTTTTATTAATAATATAGAAACTATAGTGGAATTATTTAAATCTTCTATATTTATATTTTTATTTGTAATACATAATAAAACTCTAATCCCATTTTTAGTATACTCTCTTATTTTATTTTCTATCAATTTTAAATTTATAATTTTTTTTATATCACCATTAGAATCATAATATGTATTACATTTTTTTAAGAGAACTTCTGGAGCTCCTTTGATATAATTTACATTATTTATTTTTGTTACTGAATACTTATTCTTACTATCAAAAGATATTTTTTTGTCCTTTTTATATTTAGTTTTATCATACTCAAAAAAAGACAAAACAGCCCTATCTGTTATGTTACCACCTATTATTTTTTTATCACTATAACTACTGTCATTATTTCCAACACATGAATATTTTACTATTTCATAATATTTATTATATTTTTTTAAATCTTTTTCTGTTTTATATTCTTTAAAATCAGCACTAAGTATTTTTATAACTTCTAATTTTCCTTTTGTAAGAGTGCCTGTTTTGTCAGTAAAAAGTATATTAATATTTCCAGAAGTTTCTATTCCAACTAATTTTCTAACAAGTATATTATCCTTTATCATTCTTTTCATATTAGAGGAAAGTACCAAAGTTATCATCATAGGAAGACCTTCTGGTACTGCCACTATTATTATAGTGACACAAAGTGTTAAAGCATATAATATATGACCTGTAATTAATGGAAAATTAGTTATCATCTCTTTTATTAACTCTATATTAAAATTATTATTTATAACTATAACTTTAAATAAATAAGAAAAAAATACTAATATAGCACCTATATAACCTATTTTACTAATAAACCTAGCTAATTCTCTAAGTCTTTGCTTAAGTGGTGTTTCTGGCTGTTTTTCCTGTAATTCTAAAGCTATTTGACCATAGAAAGTTTTCTCTCCAACACTTGTTACTTTCATAAGTGCCAAATCACTATAAACTACACTTCCTTTATATACTCTATTTTTATCTTTAATATTATTAAAATTTAATATAGATTCTTTATATACTTCTTTTGTCTCCCCATTTAAACTAGATTCATCTACACTTATTTTCCCTTTTACTACAATTCCGTCTGCAGGTATTTTGTCTCCTACTTCTAAACTTACTATATCATTTACAACTACATCATTTATTGGTATTTCTATTTTTTCTCCATTTCTAAATACTTTACAATTAATTTTCGAAACTTCATCTTGTAATTTTTCGAATGATTTTTCACTTCCGTATTCAGAAATTGTTGATATAAAAGAAGCTAGTAATATGGCAATTACTATACCAATTGTTTCATACCAATCAAAATTTTTGAATAAAAATATTGTTTTTATAGCAAGTGCGATTAATAATATTTTTATTATAGGATCTCCTAAAGTATTTATAAGAATTCTAAAAAAGCTATCTTTCTTAACCTTCGATAGTTCATTACTACCATACTTTTTTCTACTTTCAATTACTTCTTCTTCGCTTAGTCCATTATACATAAGTCCTCCTTATTAAAAATATATGGACAACTTTTTAATTTATGAAAAAAAGATACTTTACAGTATCCTTTATTATCACAAAGTTTTTGAATCAGTATCTTTATTAAATTCATTTTTTATTTTTGCTATTTCAAAAAATTCACATTCTTGTTTTTTTTGTTGAAATGAATTTGTAAGTTCTGGATTAGATACAATACTAACATAACTTTCACCATTCCCTATAATGGAATATTTCTTATAATAATCAGCATCTGATTGTTGTTTTTGGGTATTTTGATAATTTGAATCAAAATTATCTTGATTATTAATAAAAATTTCATCATCTATTTTTTCTTCTTCTTTATCCTCTTTACTTAATTCAAAATCTTTATCAATAATAGCACGTAATTCAGGTGGTAAAGACTCAAAAACATCTTCTTTATCTATATCAATATTTTTAAATTCTTCAACGTTTTCCTTATAATATTTAATCCTATCCATAAAAAATAATTTTATAGCCACTAACTTTTCATCATCAATTATTTTTTCTCTAAGTTGTTCTTCTAGCTTTTCATCAAATTCTTCTTCCAATATTTCTTCAACATATTGTTCTGTAATAGTTTTATTATCTACTATATCTTCACTCTGTTCTGATTTTAATTCATTTATTATAGTATCTTCTTTATATGCTGAAGTTTTACTTAAAGCACTTACTGCATCTGCATTAGTTAAACTATCAGATACCTGCTGTCTCTCATTCTCCGGTATACTTTCATATAGAATAGAAGACGCTAAAACGGTTTCTGAATTTGATGAATCGATAAGTTCTACTTTTCTTGGAATCGATAAATCACTAACATATTCAAGAGAATTTTTATCTTGCATTATAAACTGATTTACTAATTCCAAATTAGAAAAATTGCTATAAAATTTTTCTTTATCCTCACTAGTAAATAAACTAATTATTTTTGATATTTCGTCATAAGCTAATTCATCAAGAATCAGTCTTGAACTTTCTATATCAAGTTCATCTAAATAATTTAAAACTTCATATGGATTAGTAGAATTCATTAATATTACTTTTTGTTCATACGCACAAACATTTCTTAAAAAATCCTTTTTATCTGTTGCATCATTATATTTCCTAGCATGTTCTTCTATTTTTCTTATTAATGCATAATTAATTTCAATTTCTGCCTTAGTAAATTCTTTTTCTCTCATAAGTAGCCTCCAATTATATATATCCTCTTTTTAAGAATAACATATATATATTATTTCGTCAACAAATTATTAAATTACAGTTGTTTTTTTGCAAATAAAAAAGCACTTTATTGTGCTTTAATTATCTCTATATATTTATTTACATTTGCAGCCCAATTTGGATCTTCTGCATATTTTGGATTAATAGCCTCTGGGGTCGTTAATCCATAATTAATGTAATTTCGTTCTAAATTATCAATGAATGCAATTATTCCTTCATCTAAACTATCAAAATAACTATACTCACCACAACCGCTTCCCTTTTGCCCACCTACGTTATTACATGAATTAACTAAGTAACTACATCCCCATTTACATCCTGTTTCATGCAACATTATAGCAGTTGCCATATATGGGTCTACACCTTTTTCTATAGAATGTGAAGCAATTAAATATCCCTTACCTGAAATTGTTGAATTGAGTGATCTATCAATCTTTTTTGAAAGTTCATCTAAAGTAAGTCCATCATATACAATTGGTTCAACTTCAATTTTCTCCGCTTTTTCCTCATAATGATTTAAAATTGAAATTTCAGGAACACTGGCATTTTTTATTATTTCTTCAATATCCATATAATTAGCAGTTGATTTAATTTTTTTTGTTATTTGATAATCATTTGTAAATACATTAAAATTTAATAAATATACATCTAAAATTACTAGCATTACAAGAAAAATATTTTCAAGTAACCTGAGTTTACCTTTCACATTAACACCTCTTCTTTTTTTGGAAAAGCACATCTATCATATCATAATTAAAACATCAAAGTCAAATTAGATACTATATAGACTTTACATTATTTTATAACAGAAAATGTAATATTTTGTAAAAATAAATAAAATTTGCCATTTTTTATTAAATATATTCGATATATTTTGAATAATTTCTAACAAGTTCACTTACAAATATAGATTTATTACATTTATCAACTAACAAAAAAACATCATTTTTAGTTCTAGTAAGTGCTACATAAAAAAGTCGTCTTTCTTCTTCATATGGGTATCTATCATAATACTTATTTACATATTTTAAAACTTTATTATCTTTTATTTTATTAGGCATACCTAGAATACTGTTTGTTAAATTAATAATTACTACACATTCTTCTTCTAATCCTTTTGAAGCATGTATAGTTAAATACCTTATTTTGTTTTCATTATATATAAAGTATCCTTCATTATCTATTTTAAAATATTTATCTATATCAAAATTATTCCTACCTAATATTAATATACTACTATATTTTTTTAATACTTTATCTAGTAATTTTTGTAAATTATTACCATACATTATTTTAATTGGCCTTTTTATACTTTTAGAAGATTTTAATTTTTTATACATTTGAC
>JAZTXB010000125.1:0-3410 GCA_045636225.1 Bacilli bacterium | reverse complement strand
ATTCTAATTTATTTATTTTAGTAGTTAGTTTATTTTCTTTTTCTTTATATAGTGAAGCATTTTCATAATCCTTTTTTATTAAATAATTCTTCTTTATAGAAAGTATCTTATTTACTTCTTTTACAAGTTCATTATATTTTTTTAAATTTTTGTTTTCTTTCAAAGATGCATGCGCACATACTTCGTCTAATATATCTATAGATTTATCTGGTTCATATCTATTTTTTATATATTTATTTGAAAGTTCTATTATGTAATCAATTATTTCATCAGTAATTACTGATTTATGATAGTTAGAATATGTATCTCTTAATTTTAAAAGTATTTTTCTTACAGTTTTAATATCTGGTACTTTAATATCTACTTTTTGAAATCTTCTATCAAGTGCTTTATCTTCTGATATATATTTTTTATACTCACTAGTAGTAGTTGCACCTATACACCTTACTTTATTTCTAGCAAGTGCAGGCTTAAATATGTTTGATGCGTCAATAGCACCTTCCGCTCCTCCTGCACCTACTAAAGTATGTATTTCATCTATAAATAAAATAATATCATCATTTTCCTCTAATTCTTTTAATATTTTATTTATTTTTTCTTCAAACTCACCTCTATATTTTGTACCTGCAACTGCAGATGACATATCTAAACTTATTATCCTTTTATTTTTAAGTGAATTAGGCACTTCGCCTATACTAATTAGTCTACTAAGTTCCTCTACTATAGCTGTTTTACCTACTCCAGCTTCACCTATAAGTATAGGATTATTCTTTTTTCTTCGTGATAATATTTCTATTATTCTAATTATTTCACTATCTCTTCCAACTACAGGATCAACACCACCATCTTTAGCATTTTTAGTTAAATCTACACCTAATTCATCTAATAATAATTTTTTATTTTTACCTTTTTTAACAGGTACTTTATAAGCAAATTCATTATATAAATCATCTATATCAATATCCATACCAATTAGTATTCTAATAGCTATTCCTTCTCCTTCTTCTAATATAGCAGAAAAAAGATGAGCAATTGTTACATTACCATTATTATTTTCTTTACTATCATATACTGCATTTTCAAGTACTCTTTTAAGTAGTGGGGTGTATAAAAAACAATCACTTTCCTTACTACCTATTCCAACTATTTCTATTATTTCTTTTTTTAATTTATTATAATCTAAATCAAAATCTTTTAATCTTTCACTTATTTCATTATTATCTTTTACAATAGCTAAAAGAAGATGTTCACTACCCACATATGGATGTTTTAACTCCTTCATTTCTTCTTTAGCACTCATAAGTATTTTTCTAGCTTCTTCAGTAAAATTATTATACATGTTATTCCTCCTATATTATTCTATGTTTATATTGATTAAAAATATTTTTTTTAAACACTATCTATATATTATCATCGCACTAAAACAAAATATTTGCTCCTCACCTACAATACTTAAAGCAACTTGATATTTTATATCTATCAAATCTATTTCTTTTTCACTTAAAAACTTATTAATACTTTTTTCCAAATCGAGTTCATGTGACTCATCAAATAGTTTTACTTTCATAAAAAAATCACCACTATTATTTTAATAGTGATGACTTTGTTTTTTTGTCGATTAATATTTTACTAACCTATTTGAGAACCATACTCCTACAGAAGGCAGGTTCATAACAAGTCTTGGATCTATAGATTTTGCTTCAAAACCAGAATAACTATAATAGTCTTCTAAATATAGTCCATAAGCAATTTGTAAGTGAAGATGAGTTCCTGTTGAACAAGCATCCCACCATTCTATAGAAGGATTTCCACCAACTCCACCTATTACTGTATTTTGAGTAACTGTATCTCCTACTCTTACATTTACATGTGATAAGTGGAAATAACCTGATGTATATCTAGTTCCGTTAACTACGTGCTGAATATATACCATATTACCACCACAACTAGCTCTATTTACTATAGCAGCAACTTTTCCAGCAGCAACTGAATATACATCTGCACCATGACCTGTTCCTGCAAAGTCAGTTCCATAATGCCATGTAGAATTTCCCCAAGGTGAGTACCATCCAAAATGAGCTGATATAGAACCTGCAACTACTGGTCTATAAAAAGCTGTTCCTGGAGGAAGTTTATCCCTACCACATACATTTATATCTTCATCAAGACCACAACCATATTTATTTTGATAAGTATCAATATATTCTTCTAATACTTTAATTTCATCTTCAATACTCATATTTTCTTCTACAATAAGATCTAAATTACCTCTTAAAGACTTTAATTCTTCTTGTAATTTTTCTTGTTTAGAATTAAGTGAAATTGTTTTTTCTTGTAATTCTTTTTTCTTATCTTCATTTTCTTTTATTTTCTTATTATATTCTTCAATTAATTTATAATTATAATCAGATAATTGTTCTGCAATAGCTAAACGATATATAAAATCAGTAAAACTTGCTGCATTAAATATATATTCTAAGTAAGCAGATTCACCATTCGATAATTGATAATAATTCATAATAGATTTTATTTCTTCTTCTTTCTCTATTATATCTTCATTTAGTTTTTCTATTTCCTTAGTTAAATCAAGCATTTCAGTTTGAATCTTGCTTATCTCATCATTTATAGCAGTTATATTAGCTTTTGTTTTATTAATCTCTGACTCAGTAAGTTCTTTTTGATTTTGACTATCTTTATATTCCTGTTTCTTTTCTTCTAATTCTTTCATTAAATCTCTAACTGTTTTAGCTTTAGCAACTTCCATATTAGCAGGAAGAAAGAAATTTACCATTAACATTATAAAAATTAAAACTATATAACTAATCTTTTTTAAAATTTTAAGCATTAATCCTTCATCTCTTTTCTTATTTTTTTATAATTAGTACAATACTTACTTACTAAATTCCAAAAACTTTTAGAATGATTAAAATGTATTATATGTGCAAGTTCATGTATTATTACATAATCTATCTTCTCTACATCAAATTCTATTAATCTAGAGTTTAAAGTTATTGTATGATTTTTTTTATTATAAACGCCCCATCTTGTTTTCATTTCTCTTATTTTTAATATCGGAGACTTTATATTTTCTTTAAAATGATTAAATACATATACGTAACGTTCATCAAATATTCTAATTATTTCTTCTTTATACCACTTGTTTAATGTTTTTTCATTTTTAGCAATTATTTTATCATCTAGTATAATAGTATCTTTTGTATCTTCATTATATATTATATCATATGGATTGCCTAAATAAAAGAATTTATTAGACTTTTCATTTTTGTTTTTTATAGCATTTAACATATTTCGTAAAGATGTTTTGTTATCATCTAAAACTTTTTCTATCATACCTTTTGTAGTGAAGTAATTGCATGATACATGTATTTTCATATCTTCTTTTACTCTAA
>JAZTXB010000124.1:0-3692 GCA_045636225.1 Bacilli bacterium | reverse complement strand
ATTATATATCAAATCAAAAAAATACATAATAACCTGGGACCACTGTGTATTATAAAAAATTAAAAATGTAGAAAAAAGTGTTGACATAAACTAAATATAGTAGTATACTATATTTAGTTTAGAAGAAAAATAAATAAATCACAAAAATTATTTAAACAAATAGAATTTAAATAATATTAAAAAAGAACGTTTATTTATAAAAAAATATTAAGTAAAAAACATTATATAACAAGAGGTTATATAAACTATTTACTTAATATTTATTAGAAATACATTTATTGTAATTTCTACCACTTCTAAATGTTGCAATTGTAAGAAGAGAGTAAACTTCATGGTGGGAGTGCTACACTAGACACTGATAATGTTTAGATTGTGGTTTTCACAAACTCGGAAGCAATGGTTTTATCAGAATCATTGCTTTTTTGTCATAAAAATAAAAAAAGTTGAAAAAAGTAAAAAAAAGTTGAAAAAAAGTATTGACATAAACTAAATATAGTAGTATACTATATTTAGTTTAGAGGTAATAAGATAAATTTATTACACATAGTTACTTAATATAGGGTATTAGGTACATAAAAATGTAATAATTTATCTCTAAATAAATATTGAGTAAAAAACATTATATAACGAGAGGTTATATAACTGTATTTACTTGATATTTTAGAAGAATGCTTAAAATGCAATTTCTGCCAACTCTAAACTTTGCAATTGTAAGAAGAAAGTAAACTTCATGGTGGAAATGCTACACTAGACACTGATAATGTTTATGTTGTAGTTTTCACAAACTCGGAAGCAATGGTTTTATCAGAATCATTGCTTTTTTGTTTTTTATTGGACTATTACCACTTCATTTTTACGATATTTACATATTATAAAATAGAGACGGGAGGTATTTATGTTTTTTAATAGAAATTGTTGTTGTAATAGACAAATGGAACAACCTATAATTGAACCTACAATAAATAAATGTATTGAAAAGGAATTTTATCATGAAGTAGAACATTGTTGTCCAGTACATACTCATATTATAAATAAACATATCTATACACATACATATACGCCACAGTATACTTGTTCAGAAGAAGATGTAATAGTTAATAATGATTGTGGTGGTTGCCAAGGAAATATGTTTAATAATAATTATTAAAAGTAGTTTTTTAACTACTTTTTATTGTGGTATAATGTAAGGGGTGATTATATGAAAGTACTTACGATAAAACAACCTTGGGCTTCTTTAATCGTTAATGAATATAAAAAGTATGAATTTAGAAGTTGGAAGACTAATTATAGAGGAAAGATATTAATACATGCAGGATTATCATTAGAAAAAGATATGATAGAAAGATTTAAAGAATATAATGTTGAATATGTTTGTGGGGCTATAATAGGAGAGGCTGAATTAACTGATTGTATACTAGTTGATGAAAATTTTAATAATAAGTTAAAGAATATAAATTCTTTAGTATATGCTAAAAGCAATCATGTGGAAACATATGCATTGAAGTTAGAAAATATAAAAAAGTATGATGAACCTATATATATTAAAGGTAAGTTAGGTTTATGGAATTATGAGGAATAGTGAATTAATTAAGATTATATAAATGTGTATAAAAAATAAAACTAATTTAGAAAAATTGACAAAAAGTAACAAAAAATAAATAATGTATGGTATAATAAAATAGGAAAGTAGGGAGATTTATGAAGAAAGATAATATTTTTAGTATTATAATAATGTGTTGTGGTGCATTATTAGTTTTAAGTGTATTTTTACCTTATATTACATATTATTCAACATCAGTTAGTTTATGGAAGATGGAAGATTCATCAAGTTTTATTTACATATTATTAGGTATTTTTGTTATAGCGTTATTTTTAATAAATAAAAAAACAGAAATGGCTTATTTAGCATCAGGATATGGTACATTTACTTGTATATCAAATATTTTATCAATACAAGGGTTTAATGGACTTTCTATAGCGTTTTATTTAATATTTTTATCTTCTATGGCAATTGGTGTATTAACATTTTTATATGATGAGAGTGAAGCTGATGCTTTAATTAATTTATCAGTAAGTTTTAATAAAACCGCTATGAGTAATAATCAAGTAAATAATAATCAAACTATTAATAGTCAACCACAACAAACAGTAATAGAAAATCAAGTGACAAATAACGAAATACAACAAACTGCTCCTATAGAGCGAAATTATGTTCCAAAATTTGATCCTATGACTGGTCAACCAATAAATAAAAATGAAAATAATAATTAATTACACTAATGTGTAATTTTTTTATATTCTTCTAAAGTTATATTTTTTTTATAAATGTAAGTAGCAATATTTATCCCTACATATCTATAATGCCAAGGTTCATATTTAAATCCTGTTATATGAAATTTTGCTTTAGGATATCTCATTATAAATCCGTATTTATGAGCATTATTTTTTATCCATTCAAATTCTTTTGTATTTTCAAAATTATCATAGTCAAGAGTTTCATCAGCTATATCTATAGCAAGTCCTGTTTGGTGTTCTGAATGACCAGGTCTTGCACTACACATATCAGCATAATATAATCCTTTATCTTTAA
The DNA here is from genome assembly GCA_045636225.1 of Bacilli bacterium. Taxonomy (GTDB): domain Bacteria; phylum Bacillota_I; class Bacilli_A; order RF39; family UBA660; genus UMGS1613. Next base: position 1,102 of record JAZTXB010000124.1, on the reverse strand, counting down.
CATAATTATTATAAAGAACTTGTTGATAATTATAACTTCTGTAAGCAGATACGGCTACAATATTAAATCCTTCTTTTTTTGCATCTTTAGCCATGTTTTCAAAATTTATTTTAGCTCTATGTCTTAATAATTTATTTTCGCATGCATAGTTTAGATTTATATGTTCTAAATCATTTGGAATATAATTTTCACTTAGTTTATTATTTTTATTTACAATAAAATCATAACTAGTAGGGGATACATTTTTAATATTTATATAAAAATTATTTTCAAGAATAATTAAAATTAATATATATATAATTTTTTCCATTTCATCACCATTATAGTATATGAAAAAAAGATAGATTAAACTATCTTAAAAAGTATGCATAATATTCTTCGTATGTAATATTATTTTCATATATGTAAGTTGCAATATCAATTCCAACATATCTATAATGCCAAGGTTCAAATTGGTATCCAGTAATATATTCTTTTCCTTTAGGATATCTCATTATAAATCCATATTTGTGTGCATTTTTTTTAAGCCAAGTAAATTCATTTGTATATTCAAATTCATTAAAGTCTACATAGTCTTCATTTGTTAAATCAAATGAATAACCTAATTGGTGTTCTGAATATCCAGGTCTAGCTGAGAATGTATCTGCTTTTTCTTGTCCATTTAAATTAACGTAATTACTATATAAAGTATTCTGAAAATTATAATCTCTATATGCTGTAGTCATTTTAATAGTTAAACCTTCTTTTGAAATATCATTAAACATAGCTATAAAATTTTTAAGGGCTACTTTATTTAAACTGGTATTATGTATTGCATAATCATAACTTACTACTTCTAAATCATTAGGAATGTAATTAGCATCTAAATAGTGATATTTATTTACTAGAGTATACATACCTTTAGAAAGGTCTGCTAAACTAGAATTATCATAAAATTTATAATCAAGATTGCAATTTATTATTGTGACAATTTCTTCATAATTTAAATCATTATTTTTTTCATAATAATCTAAATATTTATCTAAATATTCAATAATGAAATATTTTTGTCCCATAAAATTAACGATAGTATTACTTATTTTAATATTTGAATCACTATAAT
>JAZTXB010000123.1:0-13613 GCA_045636225.1 Bacilli bacterium | reverse complement strand
AGGAATTGTGTAATAATATATATTATTAGTTTTATCATGTACAGTATCTATATTGTTAATCTTGAAAAAATTTATTAAACTTTCATTTAACTCTCTATTTTCTTTTATTTCTTCTTCATTTAAATAAGATAAAGAAAAGCCAAAAATACCATAGAAAAGCGTAACTAATAATAATAGAATTAGTATTATAAATATTGAGATTTTTAACTTATAATTATCCATACCTAAGGCTCCTTTTTTAATACTGTTTTCTATTATAACATAAAAAATAAAAAATAGAGCAATAAATATTACTCTATTCATAGTTTGTATAAAATTACCAATTATTTTAAATATTCTTTAAATTCAGACATGGATGTAAAATTAAAAATTGTTTTTCTTCTTAGTTTATATTTATCAGTAGAATTTGGATATGAATAACCATCTGTATCATACTGACCAATAAAAGCCATTTTAAATCCTGCTTGTTTTAATAATGAAATAGCTCTATCATTAAAATCAAAGAATGGATATGCAAAATACGTGCTTCCACCTAATTTATCCTGACTTGTTTTTAAATCGTTTAAAACATGATCTTCAGGTAAACAAAGTATTCCTCCACCTTGATTTCCATATCCAGAACATTCATATTGATTATGCATATTCTCTGTATGAGATTCTAAATCTAAATAATCTGATTCTAAATATGAAAATTCTTCATTTATTCCAGTAATAACAAAAAGAGTTGCATTCACTTCATATTTTTCTAACAAATCAATTGCGCCTAAATCAAATATAGTCGCATCATCTATCGTCATTACAATACTTTTTTCTGGTATTTTTATTTTACCGTCCATATAAAGTTCTAAATCTTCCATCCTAAGTGAAAAATAATTATTTTCATTTATATATTTTAAATGAGATTCAAATTGTTCAAATGACTGACAAATAGATTCTAAACATTTTGTAGTTTCTGGATTGTGAATAAAGTGATATGTAAGTGTTCTAATTTTGTTTTTACCTTTTTCATCAGTGTTATGCTTGTCATATATATTAGTTACATCTTCTTTTTTTATAAATAATAATCTATTATCAAATTCTACCCCATATCTATCATCATCCATGACAAGAACATTAAATCCCATATTCGAATTTATATAATATACTAATTTACCTTCATAATCATAAAAACTAGTCCCTTTTTTGGTATCTATTGCTTTATTAAAATATATATAATTTTTATAATTATGATCAATATTAACTTTATCTATTGGTTTAACATCTTCATATGAAACATACATATTTACTAATTCTTTTATAGAAAAGTATTTAGTGTCAACTGTTATTTCATCTTCCTTTTCTAAAATTAATTCGACATCTTTTCCTATTGTACCAACTTCTAAATACTCATCATTAAACTTTTCATATAATTTAGTTTCTTTAGTTGTTATTACAAATTCATTATAATTTGAATTAATTGTTTTTAATAAAGTTTCTTTTTCTTGAGCTAATTTTTCTTCCTTATTCTTTTCGTTTATAGTAATAACACCAATTACAATACCAATAATAAGTATTATAAACATTGGAACTATTATTAATAATTTCTTTTTCATATCATCACCATTAATAATTTACCATAAAATTGATATTTTTTCAACAAAAAAGGACATATAAATGTCCTTATTTATAACTAGTTACTTTGGCGTTAAAATAGTTAACTTTACGTCATAGGTCAAGTCGGCTTTCCCTGAATTCTACTTATCGTTACCAATAAAGCGGTTCCCCTTTAAAGAATTCAATATATAGTCACCAAATATATTACTTGATTACCACTTAGTACGCACTGTAATCCTATATTAACAACACTCTAGGAGATTTCCTCACCAACTATTTACTATTAATTCTTTTTTGCAAATAACATTTCAAATTGCGAATCATGAAAGTTCTAGCTATAAACTTAACAATTCGTATAATCAATTATCCCGATTATTCACTCAAGACAAGCTACACTACCCGTAACTATTTCATCACTTGGTAGGTTTAATCCCATCTCGTGTTAAGTCCGTCAGTCTGTACGTATAGGCTTAACACAACAACAGGTCTCCACGGATGGTGGGTCATTTACATATGCCATTATGGACGCCCAACACCCTCATTTCCAGCACTCACCCTAATTTGGGCAATCAAAGCAAGCACAAGAAGTTTCATCGATATGCTCTTTAACGGATTTTTAGGCCCGCCTTCATAATAAATATATTGACTAGAATAATGTGCCAATAACAATATCAATATTATCACTTTTTTATTATTTTGTCAAATTGACTTAGTTATTATATTTTATGAGTATTTTTAAAATATAATAACTAATTATTCATTAATATCTAAGAATCAATCTCTTTTCTTAACAATTCTATAAATTTATTTGTATTACTTTTAAACTTTTTAGGTTTAAAAGTTTTTATCATATCTAATATTTTATCTAATTCCTCAAAATTATCTAAAGATAAAATGTAGCCAGCATTTGCAAAATTTTCTATTATTTGAAGCTGATGATCATTAACATGTTCTTTATATTTTTCAAGTCTAGCTGCGGCTATTACTTTTTTATTATTTTTAAGTCCAGTTATTATAGACCCTACTCCTCCATGCGTAATTAATATATCACACTTGCTTATTAATTTATCAAATTCATCTAGTGGTATTAAATCAAATATCTTCATATCATCAGATTTATAGTCACTCGATATTCCTGCCTGTACTACAACTTCTTCTTTAATTACTTTATTATCAATTTGCCTTTGTACAGCATCAAGCAATCTATGAAATTTTTTATCTTGAGTTCCAAGTGTTATTAAAATCAATAGATCCACCCCCCTAATATAGCTTTAGGATATAATTTTAACATACTCTCCCACTGTACAATAAATGTATCTGCAATTGGATATATAATTCTTCCAGCAAGAGTTTTAGTTTTACTATTAGCAAAAGTTTCTATATATATAACTTTTTTTCTAAAAATTTTAGCAATATAACACATAGGCACAGCAGTATGAGTTCCAGTTGTTACTATTACATCAGGCTTTATCTTAATAAATAGGTATAAACTTCTTAAAATATTAAATCCAAATTTAAATATATATTTAAACAAATTCTTTTTTGTACCATAGGCCAAAAAATAGACATTATCAAACTTATCTTTTAATGATATATTAGATTTTGTTTTTTCGGTTATTATATAACTATCATAATCACTCATAAGTGGTTTTAATTGAAGCAACTCATTTAAATGACCACCTGTTGAAGATATAAAAACTACTTTTTTCATATTATCACCTACATTTCATTAGTTAAAACATTTACCCATTTCTTTACTATTTCATCTTCACTAAATTTTTTAGCTTTTTCTATAGCTTTTTTACTCATATTAGAAATTAACTTTTTATCTGACAACATTCTATCTAATTTATCTATATATTCTTTTTCATTTCTATCATATATAACAAAACCATTTTCTTTATCATCTATTATATCTTTAACTCCACTTTCAGTATTGTAAGCGATACAAGGAACTCCATAACTCATCGCTTCTAACAATACCATAGGAAGTCCTTCTGTAATAGATGTCATACAAAATACTTTTGCTTTTATTAAATATTTAGAAATTTCTTTTTGATCTAAATAACCAACCATCTTTATTTTATTTTGTAATTTTAATTCCTTTATTAGTTTTTCAATGTTCTCATATTCATCCCCGTCACCAATTATATATAATGTACTATTTGTATTTATTTTAGAAAATATTCTAACTAATTCATCTACTCTTTTACATTCATGAAGTCTTCCTACAAATACAATATTATTGTTTTTTAAATCAGTAAATTCCTTAAAATTAGATTTTATCATATTTGGCATTAATACAATCGTTGTTGTGACATTATTTTTTAAAAATTCTTTATAATCATCCTCTAAAGTTTTTGTGAGTGCGAATAGATAATTAATATTATCATATCCTTTTTTTAATTTATTTATATATTTTTTATCATTATTGTGATGATGGTGTTCTTGAGCTATTTTTATTTTTTTAGCAGGACCATATTTACTTAATAAAGCACTAAACTCTACTCTTGTAGAAACTAGTACATCACTATTTGATTTTTTTATCTCTTTTATAATTAATAATCTCTTTTTAATTAAAATATTTAAGCTTTTAAATCCTTCTTTAAAAATATGAAATATATTTTTGCCTTCAATAGCTTCTTTAAACTCTGATCTATTTGGTTCTCCGTTATATAAATATTTTATTTTTACATTTTTACTTACTTTGTTTGCTTGATTATTTTTTAACTTATAGAAAACTATAAGTTCTACATCATATTCTTTTGAAAGTATATTAGCCGTATTTATAGTAGAAGTTTCAATTCCACCATATCCTAAGTGAAGAGCAAAAAAAGAAACTTTTTTTACATTTAATCCTTCTCTTTTATAATCTTCATTAATATGTATTTTACATCTTAACATCATAACAAGTAAAACTAGGAATATAGAAAAATTAGTATATATATATGTATATCCTGCATAAATACTAATACAGAAAAATATACCAAAGCTTGCATAAAGCAAATATGTCTCCAAATCATTAGTTTTTATATTTTTTAGCATGTATTTAGTTTGTCTCAAAAATTCTCTCATAGGAATAAATAAGAACGCAATAAAACCAAATATTCCAAAATTAAATAATGCTGAAAAGAAATCTCTTTCAGGAGCTAAAACATCTAATTGATTTAAATAACCAATTCCAAATAGTTTGTATTTTAAACTAGCTTGTTTAAACATTTCAATAGAATAATATAATTGTTTATTTCTAATATCAGAAGGATGTATTACGTTATTTTTATATAATACTAATAAATTATCACTAGAATTTTTAATCCAAGAATGATAAGGCTTTAATTCTTTAATATCTTTCTCTTTATTCTCCATCATTAATTTTTCATAATATTTTAATGTATCACTAGCTGTTATAGAATCAATATCATAATCATTTATGCTAATTTTCGCATTTGATGAATTAATCTGAATATTTTCATATACAGGCGTATATTTATAAGTAAATAACATACCTAATAAACATATTAATACAAAACATAAATTAAATACATTAAGTTTATAAAATTTATTAAATATTCTATTATAAATAGATATTATTAAATATAAAACAAGTACAATTAATACTATATAATACGGAACCTTAGTACCAAGCAATGAAGCAACTATTATTATAGGTAAAATAAATATTATTCTATAGTACCATTTATATCTAGGCTTTAATAAAGTATATAATAGTATTGGAAACATTATAGATATTGAATGCCCTAGTATTTGTCCTGAATCATACCAACCTTTAAATCCTTTTTTTGCCTCATCTGCATACTCATAAGTCATACCTGAGGTACCTGTTAAAACTGAAATAATTAATAAAATACAATATATAAGAAAAGTAATGGCAGTAACTTTCTTTAACTTAACTAAATATTCCTTTTTATTTGGAGATAATTTATAAATTACGATAAAATCAAAAAACAAGATAACCATGTAAATAATATTTATGATATATCTTATTTCATGACCAATTATAGAAGCGTCTACATATAATCCTTTTAATATAAAATAATGACCAATTATATATATTAAGAAGAATATTGCATATAAAAACCACCATATTTTACTTTTATTATATTTTATAAATAAATATAATGTTATACAAAAAACAAATATAGGTTTTAAGTAAGTTGAAATTCCTATATTTAATATACCTTCTATATAAAGATTAGAAAGTATATCAAAAACAGGTTGTAAAAGCACAAAAAACATCATTAAGTTAAAAACTAATTTATATTGTTTTTTTGTCATATTGCCTCCTTATATATCTAATAATTTTAAAGTTTGTTCTTTAATAATTTCATTATCTCCAATATATTCTTTTAAAATTTTATCATAAGAACTATATTTTTTCTTATTATCTAAAATTTCTTTCATTTTATATTTTATAGAATCATCATCATTAGGTACTATTATGCCAAATTTTCCATCCTCTAATATCTCTCTAGGTCCTGTTATATCAGTTGTTAAAACCTTAGTTTTCAAAAGAAGTGCCTCTTTTATAACAATACCATAACCTTCCATATAACTTGAAAGAACAAAAAAATCAGCAGCCTTAACATATGGGTAAGGATTATTTTTTAAACCTAAAATTTCTACTTTATCCTTTACATCTAACTCATTAACTAAATTAGTTATTTTTTCTAAATTAGGCCCATCCCCTATCAATTGAATTTTAAATTCATAGCCTAATTCTTTTAAATATTTAGCTGCATAAACAAGCCTATCTTGTCTTTTTTGATCTCTCATTTTAGCTACGTTTACAAATGTATAAACATCATTTTTTATTTTTTCTTCTTTTGCTTTTTCTAATATTTCTTTTTCATTTATAAAATTATAAATAACATCTACTTTATTTTTTGAAATATTATATTTTTTACAAAAAATATCTTTTGCCTGTTTTGATACACATATTACTTTATCTACTTTAGAATATGTGTCTTTAATTTCATTTTCTGGAATGCCAATATCAAATTTTGATACATCATTATGTATCCAAGCGTATTTTTTAATGTCTTTTTTTATATCAGCTATCCAAGTTCCACATCTACCTTCCATATATCCAAAAGCTGCATAATAATCTTTTTTATTAGCTATTTTATTAATAATTTTTTTTCGATAAAATGGCACAAATCTAAACAAAACATAATCAAATATATTTTTTTTTATTTTATGTATAGTAACGTTGTTTGGGATTGTATCCATTAATGAACCTATTGGTTCAAGCAAATATAAATCAATCTCACAATAATCTTTTAAATAATTAAGAGTATCTGAAAGAGCTTTTTCAGCTCCGCCCATCTCCATTGTATATCCAAAAACTAATAACTTTTTCATCTTTTTTTTCCTTTAATTTTTGATATTAACAAAGTTGGTAAATATACTAACAAAACCTTAAATTTGGATGGATGATCACTTAATATTTGACTAAAAGAATATTTTGAATATATACTGAATAATACGTAACCATATGCATTGTAAAGAGTTGGTTCTATATCATATTTTTCCTTAAAGTATAACGTATTACCTTTTGGATTTCTTTTTACTAAATTAAAATAATTATCAGAATAACCTCCTGGTAAATAATCTTTATAAGCTAAAATTTCACTAGATAAATTAAGCTTATATTTTTTAGCTATTCTATTATAAACAAGTGCTTCTGGCACGAATTTTTCACCAGCTATCATTGGGAAAGAATATTCTTTTGCTATTTTAGTTTTTAAAACTATTAGTTTATCTCCTGTTACATTATATTTGCCATATACATCATAATAATAAGCTTTTTTTATTCCTCTAAAATCAGTACCAATGATTTTATTTTTATCACTTATATATCCCTGAAGATAAGCATATCCACAACTATCGTTTTCTAATTTTTTAAAATCATTTTTTATAACTTCTACTGCTTTTGAATCTAAAATATCATCTGAATCTATACATACAAAAACATCACCTAAAGTTTCACCTAATCCCACATTATATGCGGATTGTTTTCCTCCGTTTTCTTTATATACATACCTAATATTAATTTTATTTTCTCTTATCAATTTATTTATAAATTTTTCAGTCTCATCTTTAGAACCATCATCAACAATTAACCATTCAAAATCCTTGTCTGTTTGTTTTACTAACGATTTATATAAATTTTCAAGTTCTTTTTTTCTGTTATATGTTGGGGTAAATACAGTTACCATATTCTCAACTCCTATATAATATTTTTAATATTATTTTTTTTATCTTTCTTGCTAAAGTATCTTCTAAAAGAAAATCAAATACTTTTCTTTTTCTAAGTTCTTTTATATATTCTTTTTTTACTTTTCCAACTAATGTTTTTGATTTAGAAATAACTGCATTAGCTAAAAAGCTTTGATATATTTTAATATAATTATTATTTTCATAGTTTATTTTTATTAACCTGTCAAATTGTTCTAACATATCATAAGCTTTTTTTATATCTTTTTCTACTGATTTTGTTGTCATTATACTATTTTCTCTTTGAACATAATTATATCCAAAATAGTTTAAATAATAAATATTGCTAGCACTCATAATAATCTCAGGAGTTAAACCAAAATCCTCATGAATTTTTCCTTTAGAATATTTAAATTTATTTTCTTTCCAAAATTTAACATTGTAGCAATACGTCCAAGCAGGTTCGCAAAATTCTTCACCAAATATTTCACTCAAAGATACTTCTTTAGAAGTATCCATGCCATTTTCAGTTCTTATAAAGTTTCCTTCATCATCAACTAAATTTATTTTAAACTTTATTAAATCATATTCTTTTTCTTCTAAAACAGAATTTAATTCTTTAAGTAAATCCTCGTTTATATAATCATCACTATCTATAAAAAGTAAATAATCACCTGTAACATAATCTATACCATAATTTCTAGCATCAGATAATCCACCATTCTCTTTATTACATAAAGTAAAATTTTTATATTTCTTTGTATATTTATTTATGATTTCAACTGAATTATCCTTTGTACCATCATTTACTATTATAACTTCATAATTTTTATAGCTTTGATTTACTATACTTTTAAGACACCTGTCGATATATTTTTCTACGTTATAAACTGGAATAACAATACTAAATTTCATAACATCACCTAATCTAAATAATCCTTATTAAATATTTTTTTTAATCTATTTGTACAATTTTTATTTCTTTTATAAACCCTATATTTATACAACAATTTATCCTTTACTGAAAGTTTAGATTCACTCTTTATTGTAGTTAAGTGTTCTCCACCATTTTCTTTTAAAGCAAGAGACCAACCATTACTCTTTACTAAATTTACAAAATTACAATTTCTACTTACCATTAACATGATGGTTTGATCATCATCTATAAAACCACAATCAATTAAAGATTCCATAGCTCTTTTCTCTGCTTCCCATAAGTCACTAGCTAAATTACTTGGCACTATAAAAGGAGCCCCCATCGTATATACTTCATATGACTGAACAATTTGAAATATCGGTTTACCATCATCAAGTTTTTTTACGAACATTGTAACTTTATCATCAGGAAGTTCAGTCTTCCATAAGAAGTCAAATTCTTCTTCGTTAGGATAAGGATTCCCACCATGATTATATCCAAAATCTAACCAAGCAATCAGACCTTTTGCTAATTTTTTATCTACTGCATCTTTTATACACCATGCCTTTAATAGCATTATATAATCATATTTTGCATTATTGTCAGCAGAATTGTCCATATATCTATAGTTTAAAAAGCGCTCATCTTTAGATATTTTTTCCATTTTAGAAAGTAAATCTGGTTCTACTGTACTTACATCATCAATTATAACTATTTCTGTTTTATCAAGTAAACCAAATTCTTTTCTTATTTTTTTTACTTCTTCTGCCATAACACTATCGGTATATACTACTATTTTATTTTGAATTCTGGCCCAAAATTTAAAAAATTCTGCATACTTATTATTAGATCTTGGCATATCTTTAAAATTTTTTCTTCCTATATCAAAGAAAGCAGTTACAATCGTTAATTCTTTCATCTTATTTCTCCTTTTTTTCAAAGACTTTTACAAAATTTTCATAAAATTTTTCTGTTGAATAATTCTTAGATGTTTTTATACCTGCATCTTTCATTTTATTTCTTTTATTTTCATCACTATATAAATATAAAATATTTTCTTTAATGTTTTCTACTACATTATCTTTAGGTATTACAATTGTCTCTTTACTAATATATTCAGGAGCCCCTCCTGTTTTAGTAATTATAGATGGAAGACCACATGCCATTGTCTCAATATTAACAAGAGGTGCAGCATCTTCCCAAATTGATGGAATAACTGCTATATCAGCACTTTTATAATACTTATATATTTCGTCATAATTAACAAACCCAGTTGCTACAACTCTATTATTTGAAGTACTAATTTCTTTATTTAATTCTTCTAAATAATCACTAGTTTGATGATTTCCAAAATTAATTGAACCTACTATCATTAATTTTATTTTTTCATTATCTATTTCTTTTATAGCTTTAATAAGTTCCAAAACACCTTTTTCTTTAATCAATCTACCACAAAATATAACGACAAAATCATCTTTATCTAAACCTATTTTTTTTCTTATATCATTTTTTTCTTTACTAGTTAATTCTTTTTCGAACTTAGTTAAATTTATACCATTTTTTAAACTATAACAATCAGTAATTGTAGATGAATTTTTAAATGTATTTACAACAAAATCACTAACTCCTATAAATGTAGAATATGTGTTATCCGTGCGTTTATCTGATTGTCCATTATGATGAAAATGAAGAATCATCTTATCTTTATCAAAATATTTTAAATAAGATTCAAAAGAGAAAAAAGCACCATCTTCTACCATTATATAATCAAAATTTTCATGTTTTATTTCATCTAAAATAACTTCGTTATATGTATTTAAATCATATCCAAATAAATTTTTAACTCTAACATATAAAGCCTTTAATTTATATTTTAAATTATTTTTAACATAACAACATTTAGTCATTTTATATTTTTTTGACTCTTCTTTTGCTTTTTCATTATAAATTGAATAAACTGTAATATCTAATTTTTTTTCAATTTCATTTTGTTTAATTAAATCTGTAACCAAAGATTCAATTGCACCTCCTTTTACATTAGGTACAGGAAGCCCTTTTGGTAATATTAAACATACTTTAAGCATACTTTACCTCTTTTCTACTTTTTTAAACCTAGTTTATTCTTTATTAAACCTATAAATATTTTTCTATCTTCTTTTCCAAGCATTACAACAATATTAATTAATATCCCGATTATCCCACATACTATAATACTTATAAATATTCCAATCCAGTTACTTATATTAAGTACTAAACTAATAATATAAAATACTCCAATCATAATTATAGATGACAAAAAGTATTTTAAAACTGTAGGAAAAAATGTGCTATAATTAATATTTAAACACTTCGCACTATAACAAGGTATAACAACAAAACTTTTTAAAAATCCAATAAGTGCACTTACACCTACAATGGCATACACACCAAAATTTGTTGTATTAATTACTATTATAACTATAAGTGTAGATATAGCTCCAGTTGCAATATTTAAAATAGCATTTCCTTTTACATGATTAGTAATAGTAAATATATTATAAAGAGGAGTAATCAATCCACCTGAAAATATATTTATAAAAGTAATTATACATAATATAGCAAGTGTTTTAATAGCTACATTAGGCATCCATACAGTACAAAAAGCTATACTAAATACAACAATATAACAAAACGGAATGTTTCCAAATACACCACTAATTTTCATACTTTTAATAGTTTCCTTTTTTACATTCTCAATATCACCTTTAGCATAATACTCTATTGTTTGAGGCTGAAAAACAGTTGCTAAACTCGATATAACTGTACTAATAACATTACTTGGTACTTTAGCTATAGCAACAAGCCCCATAGTAGTAGCATCTATCGCTATATTACTAATTAACAGATCAAGCCCATCTGCAAGTACATTACCTAAATTAATAATTGAATTCCAAAGACCACTTGAAAGTAAAACTTTTATTTTTTTAAAAGAAAAATTTTCTTTTTTTATTTTAATATCAGGAAGTAATTTTTTAGTATATCTAATATTAAATAAAACTATATAAATAGAAGCTATTAAAGTTGCTATACCTATATAAAATGTTGCTGGTTTAAATAAAACAAACAATATTATTATAATAAGCACTTTTATAATAGAAGATTCCATATTTCTAAGCGAAGATAAATATAACTTATTCTTACAGTAAGTAGCTATTGTAAATACACCACCAACTAAATTTACAAAGAAATTTACAAATATGATTGAAAATAATATTTTAACATCAACAAGTATATCTACTGGAATCTTTACCATATATTCTAAATATCCAATAACTAATATTGAAGGAATTATAAGTATAGCAATTATAATACAATTTGCTATTAATACAGAACTAAAAAATTCATTTGCGCTCTTAATCTTTTTGTTAAATATATCTATTGTTATAAACCTACTCGCCATAGAATTAAGTGCTGTTGTAAAAATAGTTGCATAACTTACAAAAGTATTAGCAAGAGACACAAATCCATAAGCACTTTCACCTATCACATCAACTATATATCTAGATAATCCAAAATTTATTACTATATTAATTATTAATACAAATAAAGTAGTAATTAAATTAATAATAAGTTGTTTGTTTTTTCCCATAAGAACACCTTTCTATTTTTTTTCTTTTTTATTATGTTCTACTAAAATATCTGTTTTAAATACAAAAACTATTAAAGCTATCATAAGTATAGTATATATAATATAACCTAACTCATGATCTACTAAAAGCCATATTATAGAAGCAGTCGAAAACAAAGCAGTAATTAAATATATCATAAGTACAGTTCCCTTTACACCAAAATTTCTTCTAAGTAGTTGATGATGAAAATGGCTCTTATCAGGAGTACCTATACTTTCCCCTTTTAATTTTCTTCTAATAATCGCACACATAGTATCCAATATCGGAACAATCAAAATACACAATGGAATTATTATTGAAGAAGTAATAATAGATTTAAATCCTAAAAGAGTTATTACTGCAATAATAAATCCTAAAAACATAGAACCAGTATCTCCCATAAATATTTTAGCTGGATTAAAATTGTGTACCAAGAATCCCAAAGTACTACCAAGCATAATAAATGTAATAACAACTGTTAAACCAGTTCTACCTTGAAGATAAGCAATAATTCCTATAGTTAAGAAAAATATAGAACTAATACCGCCAGCAAGTCCATCAAGACCATCTATTAGATTCATACAATTTATACAACCTAATATAAATAGAATAGTTATCGGATATGAACTCCAAGTAAAATTCATATTAAAACCAAATATACTTATATCTTTTAATAAAATACCACCATAAAATACAACTATTAAAACAGCTAAGAGCTGTCCAATTAATTTGTATCTAGCCTTAAGAGGTTTTATATCATCCATGATGCCAGTAATAAGCAAAATAAAACTGCCTATTAATATTGAATTCATCATAGTTGTTTGTTCACCAAAAAACATATAACCAAGCAAAAAACCTGCATATATTCCAAGACCACCTATCCTAGGCATAGGAGCTTTATGTACTTTTCTTTTATCAGGAACATCAATTGCTCCTATATGTAATGCAATTTTTTTTACTACAGGTATAACTAATACTACAAATATAAATGGAATTAGTACCATAAGTAATATATTTATTAACTTTATATCATTCATTTATATCACCTATTAATAATTATACCATATATTTACAAATAATTTGACTTTATTTTTAATATTCCGCAAATTTTTAGACTAATTTCAGTTTTTTTGAAGAAAGCTTAAAATTTCAGACTTATTTCAGTAAAAATATACAAAAACTGAAATAAGTCTTTTAATTTATATTAATAATTACTAAAT
>JAZTXB010000122.1:0-6035 GCA_045636225.1 Bacilli bacterium | reverse complement strand
TTTTAAATTTTATTTTATGAGTTATTTCTTTATCAATGATTAAATAATTTATTTGCTTGTTTTCAAATTCAATAATCATCTTATTTAACGAAGAAATAGGGAATCCCGTTTTAATAAAAGAACTATTATCTACTATTTTGTGATTGAAAATATTATTCATTACATTTGCGTCATCATTAATAGAAATATAAAAATTTCCACATTTAAATAAGATGACATAATTTTTATATTCAAGTTTATAAAATTCATATTTATTTTTCATTTTTACCTCCAAAATCATACAACATACAACATACAGCACACAACATACATCAAAATATAAAAAAATACCACCTTCTATTCTAAATTAATTATAAATAAAAATTTAGGCATAGACTAGTGGTGATGTAAATTTAACACAAAAAATGTAAAAAATGTTGTAAAGTAAGATAAAGTATGTTAAAATATGAGTATAAAGATAGAGGAGGAAGAAAAAATGAATAAAAAAGGTTTTACTTTGATAGAATTATTAGCAGTAATAGTAATATTAGCGATAATAGCACTAATCGCAACACCAATAGTGCTAAACATAATAAATGACTCAAGAGAGTCAAGTACACTAAGAAGTGCAGATTTTTATTTAGATGCAGTAGAGTATACAATCGCAAATGCAGTGTTATATGAAGGTGGAATAGAAAATGGAGATTATCCAATAGATAATAATGGAAATCTATGTATGGTCGCATTAACTAGTGGAACATGTCCAGAGGATAAAACTTTAAAAGTAGAAGTAAATGGAGAAAAACCAAGTAGTGGTACTATAACAATAGAAAATGGAAATATAAAGGATATATCAATAAACCTAAATAATAAAACAATAGTAAAAAATAGTGATGGGGAGTTAGTATATCAAGAAGCACCAACAGGCCCAACTCTAGCAAGTTTATGTGAATTTAAAGAAGGAACAGAAAAAGCAATAGGAGCCAAATACTCATGTGATTTTGGAGCAGGAGCAAGAAATTTCTATATATTAGAATTAGGAACAAATCCAGTAAGTAATTCAACATTAGAAGAGAATGAAGTAGCATTAATATTAGAAGGAAATTATGATACAACAACGCAAGCATGGTGCGCATCAGGAATTAATAATTCGTGTGCTGCAGATGGATTAACTGCAAAATTAGATGAAATAGCAGGTGTATGGACAAAATTAGATAGAAGTCAAATAGTATTACCAAGTGCATTACAAGTAGCAACAGCAGATGGAAAAGTTTATACAGATTATCCTACAATATCTAGTACCAATGCTTGGTTATATAATTGGACAAATTCTGCATGGGGAAGTTCAGTACATGGATACTGGACATCAACTCCTTCTGCGTACAGTTCTGGCAGCGCGTGGACTGTGTACTTTTACGGCGATGTTAGCACCGACCGCGTTGATCGTGGCGACATCTATGGCGTGCGCCCAGTTATAAATCTAAAAATCTAACCTCTTCAAACATGAGAGTAGTATGAAAACAAGATAATTAAAATAAAAGAAGTATTGATGAATTACAATAATCCATATATGTAAGCGGGATTTATTCCGCTTGTCAAAGGCAAGCTTGACTTGTCCGAAACCATCGAGCGAGGCATAGCGAGATGGACTATAATTAAAATAGAAAAAATATAAAAATTTAAAAATAAGATAATGATAGAACAAGTCCGCGGAACTGGTGTAAGCAGTCTCGCGGACTCGCTTTATTATTTTGTAAAAATGGAATATCTAATATAGATATTCTTTTTTAGTTTTAAAGAAAAAAGGAGGTTTTGATATGGAAAAAGAAATTTGTGGAATTAAAGAGATTGCGAAATATTTAAATATTTCAGAGTCTGGGGTAAGAAAATTAGTAAGAGAAAAAAGAATACCTTACTTTAAGGTATTAAGTTGTATAAAGTTTGATATAAAAGAAATAAATAAGTGGGTTAATGAATCAACAAAAAAAGAAAGTAAGGCTAACTATTATTCTAGTAATAACATAAAAAATATGTTATAATTAGACTGATAGTGAATTTAATCAAAAGGAGGTAAGGAATGATTAAGGAACTATCAAAAAGCAAAAAGTATAGAATTATAATTAATTTAGGTTATAACAATGAAGGCAAACGAAAAAGAAAAGTATTTACATTTGAAGGTACATATAGAGAAGCTAAAATGAAAGAATTTGAGTTGAATAAAAAGTATAAAAGAAATGGTGTTGTTAGTGATTGTAAAAATTTTACTTTTGCAGATTATTCAAAATTCTTTATCAATAATTATTGTGAAAATAACATAGGTGTTAAAACATTAATTACTTATGAATCTTATTTAGAAAAAATTAATAGTTATATAGGATGGTATAAATTAGATTCTATAAAAACATTTGATTTGATTGTGCTTTATAAGGAATTGCGAAAAGGAACTAGAAAAGAAGAACTTTCTAATACAACACTTTTGCGTTATTATTTATTAATAAATTTAATGTTTAAACAAGCTATTAAATGGGGATTTTTAGTAGAAAATCCAAACGAAGTAATTCAACGACCTAAAAAAGATAAAAAAATTGTTAATTGTTATGATGTAGAAGAAATAAAACTATTAATAAAATATTTAAAAAATGAACCGCTTAAATATCAATCATTAATAACATTGGCTATTGATTCTGGGGCTAGAAGAAGTGAAATTATGGGATTGACTTGGAATGATATTGATTTTAAAAATAGAATTATGACAATAAATAAATCTTTGGATGTATTAAAGGGAAAAATTATTATAAAACCCACAAAAAATTTAACTTCTACAAGAAAAGTTGTTTTGATGGAAAAAACAATTCAAATTTTAAAAGAATTTAAAGAAGAGCAAAAGAAAATGTATACTAATTTTAAAGATACTAATAATATTTTTTTAGATAAAAGTGGAGAAAAAATTATGCATCCTACAACATGTGTTAAAATTTTAAAGAAAGTTGCAATAAAATATAATTTGCCAGTTTATAATTTTCACTCTTTAAGGCATTCATCTGCAAGTTTGCAAATTGCTTTAGGCATACAAGAAAAACTCATTCAAGAAAGATTAGGTCATTCATCAATAACTACAACAGCTTCAATATATTCTCATGTGTTTCAAGCTAATAGAGTTGAAGTTGCGAATAAACTGAATGATGTTTTGGGGGCTGTGTAATTGTCTTAAAATATCATATTTTATCATATTTTAGGGCACAACGAGGGCACACGCTTCTTTATTAGAGTAAAAATTTACATATTATAACCTAATTTTTAAAAATATATAAATAAAGAAAACGCTTGTATTTCAAGGCAAAAGTCAATGTTTTTGATTTGAAATGTAAGTGGCGGATGGTATGGAATTTTTTGAAATTTCATAATGCTCTTAATCAGTGGGTCTAGGGTTCGAGTCCCTAACAGGACACCATTTATGTATTAAAAGATTAGTAACATATTGCTAATCTTTTTTGTTTTATAAAATATAAACTTTTGAAATAAGGTACTTGTAAAAATATCTTATTTTTTATATAATAATAAAAGAGAGTAGATGATAATATGAGTAAAAAAGGTTTTACACTAATGGAATTACTTGCAGTAATAATTTTATTAACTTTATTAATAGGAATAGTAATTTTTTCGGTTTCTACAATTTTAAATAATTCTAAAAAAAGTTTATCAGATACTCAAAAAAGGAATTTAGAAAGAGCAGCACAAATATATAACATATCAGAAGGAATAAATGAAGAAGCGAAATGTGTAAATGTATCAGAGTTACTTTCTAAAGGTTATATAGAAGGTGAAGCTATAATAAATCCTGAAAGTAGCGAAGAATTAATTGGTTCAATAAAGATAGAATTTAAAAATAATAAGTATGTTTATACATATCAATCACATGAATGTTAAATTTACTAATTTATTATATAATAAATAAAAAAATAGAATAAAAAATAAAAATCTTCTCAAAATAATTTTGGGAGGATTTTTTTATGGAAAGAAGAGAATATAAAAATATAGTTGATAGACATACACCTAAAGGTAATAGATTAAGAAATGCAGGTATTGCTTTTATAATAGGTGGCTTTATGGGAGTTCTTGGTAATTTCTTAGTAGATGCATATTCATATTATTTTGATTTATCTAGTAAAGACGCAAGTGTATTTATGATTATTACTTTAGTATTTTTAGGTTGTTTTTTAACTTGTTTAGGTTTTTTTGACAAATGGGTTAATTTTGCTAAATGTGGTCTTATAATTCCTATTACAGGATTTGCTCATGCTATGATGAGTGCAGCTTTAGAATATAGAAAAGAAGGTCTTGTTACAGGAATTGGTTCTAATATGTTTAAACTTGCTGGTTCTGTAATTATATTTGGAGTAGTAAGTGCTTACATCTTTGGATTACTTAGAATACTTATAATGGGAGGATAATATGACTTTTAAATATAATAATGTATATATAAAGGAAACTAGTACAGTAGTAGGACCATATGAACATAATGGACCTCTTTCTAAATATTATGATTTATCTTATGATGATTTATATTTTAATGAAAAAACTTGGGAACAAGCAGAAATTAAGTCAATTTTAGATAGTGTTAATATTCTTTTGAAAAAATTAAAGAAATCAAATAGAGATATAGATATACATATAGGAGCCGATTTACTTAATCAAATAGTAGCTACTAATTATGCATCTAGCAAGATAGGAATACCATTAATAGGAGTATATAGTGCTTGTGCATCAAGTTGTTTAGAGATGATGCTTGCTAGCAATATGATAGAAGCAAGTCAAGTAAAAAATGCAATAATAACTTCATCATCACATAATAATGGAGCAGAAAAACAATTTAGAAATCCAGTAGAGTACGGTGGACCAAAAAAAGATTATACTACTTTTACAACTACAGGATGTGCAAGCTCTTATTTATCAAATGAAAAATCTAATATTAAAGTAGAATCTGCAACTTTAGGAACAGTAACTGATATGGGAATAACTGATGTATTTAATATGGGCGCCGTTATGGCACCTTCAGCAGCTAAAGTAATATATAATCATTTAATAGATACGAAAAGAACTATAGATTATTATGATTTAATATTAACAGGTGATTTAGGTGAAATAGGTAAAAAAATACTTAAAGAATATATGAAAAAAGAATATAACATTACTTTAAAAAATTATGATGATAGTGCATGTATGATATTTGATAATGAAAAACAACCGGTATATAGTGGAGGTAGTGGACCTGCTTGTCTTCCTCTCGTTACTTATTCTTATATATTAGATAGGATGAAAAAAGGTAAATTAAAAAGAGTACTTTTAGTAGCAACTGGAGCACTAATGAATACTGGAATGTGTAATCAACACTTATCTATACCAAGTATTAGTCACGCTATTAGTTTGGAGGCAAATAATGATATACTTTAATGCGTTTATATTTTGTGGGATAGTTTGTTTAATTGGACAAATAATACTAGATAACACTAAACTTACCCCAGGACATATTACAACTATATTTGTAGTAGTAGGAGCATTTTTAGATGTATTTAATTTATATGATAAATTTGTACTTTGGGCAGGAGGAGGGGCACTTGTGCCAATTACATCATTTGGTCATTTATTAATACATGGAGCTATGGATACAGTTAATAATTTTGGAGTTATGGGACTTTTTATGGGTATGTTTGATCTAACTTCATCAGGAATAGTTGCGGCTATAGTATTTTCATTTGTTTTATCTTTGATTTTTAAACCTAGAGATTAAAAAAAGCACTATATTGTGCTTTTTAATTTTGTAATATATTTATTAATTAAAATTTTTTGTTTAATTCTTTTACCTCTTGAACCAAACATCATAAAATTTAAAAGTTTTGATGTTAAATAAAATAAGCATATAATTGATATTGTATCAATAGTAGATATAAACTGTGGCAATATACAAAAAATAGTAAAAGATATAATCAGTATTATTACATTTATTGCCTCTGCATATTTAGAATCTAATTTATTTTCTTCTTTTAAACTTAAATATT
>JAZTXB010000121.1:0-4041 GCA_045636225.1 Bacilli bacterium | reverse complement strand
TATTTTTTAATATTTCAAATTTATGTTTAGAATTATCATATTTTTTTAATAATGTTTTATTTAAATTATCTATTAATATATCTAATTTTTGTTTTTTGCTTTCATACATTATTAATGGATTTTTTATTGCGTATGAGTTTTTTATTGAATCTAAATATAATTTTTGATAATTTATTTTTTTGTTTACTGCTTCATTTAATCTAATTCTATAATTATTTATATTATTAATTAAATCAGACATATTTGGAACTGCCATCTCTGCTGCTCCGGTTGGAGTTGGAGCGCGCATATCAGCAACATAATCTGCGATTGTAAAGTCAATTTCATGGCCTACAGCACTAATTGTAGGTATAGAACAATCAAATATAGCACGGGCAACTATTTCTTCGTTAAACGGCCACAAATCCTCAATAGAACCTCCACCTCTACCTACGATTAATACATCTAAATTATAATTCTCAGCAAGTTTAATATTCTTTACTATATCTTCTTTAGCGTTATCTCCTTGTACAAGGGATGGAAAAAGTATTACTTCACATATAGGAAATCTTCTTTTTATTGTAGAAATAATATCCTTTATAGCTGCTCCAGTAGAAGCTGTAATTACCCCTACTCTATTAGGAATTTTAGGAATTTGCTTTTTATATTTTTGATCAAATAATCCTTCTTTAGCTAAATCTTGTTTTAATTTTTCAAAAGCAATATATAAATTACCAATACCGTCTTCAAGCATTTCATCTACATATATTTGATATCCACCAGTTGCTTCATATACACTAATTCTACCAGTTACTAAAACTTTAGAACCATCCATAGGTTTAAAAAGTAGTTTTTTAGCACTACTTGAAAACATAATAGCATTTATTTTACTTGTTTCATCCTTTATAGAAAAATAAATATGTCCTGTTGTATGATATTTTATATTAGATATTTCACCTTTTAAAAATACAACCCTTAGATTATCATCATTTTCAAATTTAGCTTTTAAATATCTATTTATTGCACTTACAGTTAAGTATTTACTATTCATGGTCTACCTTATCTTTATATATCTTATCAAGTATACCATTAATCATGTTTTTAACATCATCATCACTAAAAGACTTAGCAAGTTCAACCGCTTCATTAATAACTACTATTCCTGGTGTTTCAGTATATAAAAGTTCATATATAGCCATTCTTATTATAGATTGATCAGTATTTCCTAGTCTATCTATTGTCCATTTATTTAAATGTTTGTTAGCTATAGAATCTAATTCTTCTTTTTTAGTAACTACTCCATATACAATATCTTTTACAAATTCATTCTCTATAGGATTTACTTCTTTAATAATATCGTCTACATCATATTCTATTTTATTAATACTATAAACATTAATTTGATATAGTATAATCATTATTTTTTCTCTTAGTTCACTACGTGTTAACTGCTTCATAAAATCACCTATTTAATTGTATCACAAATTATTAAAAAAATATATAATTGCTTATATATTTTTAAACCATTTTCTTTTTTTCTTTTCTTTTATTGTACTGTTTTAAGTTTCTATTTTTTCTGCTTCTTCTTGCGCTTTTTGTAATTGCTTAACTTTTTGAATATGACAATTAAGTAAATCATCTACAGTTATTTCAATAACAGGTATATCACTAATTGTTAACTTAAATTTATTATTCCCAATAAAGTCAATCCTAAACCATTTTAAATTAAACTTGTCGTTAGTTACAGTAAGTAGCATATGAGAAAATGTACGGAATAAAAAACTTCCATATATATTAAAATTTGTTATTTTATCAATAGATTTTGGAGTTTGTGCTTCTACATGATTATCTTGATTTTTATTTAAACTACTAATGAGGCGTGAAATTTTATATTGGTCTATTCTATCCTCTAATTCCATTTCAATAATTTCTTCATCACTCGGGATTAATTTTTTATCAACTACCAAACCATTTACTCTGTTATTAGCAAATAGTATATTACCATAAACATCTAAAACATACATAGTGTCATACATGTTTTTATCAAATATTCTTTCAATTTCTTCTCTGCTTAATTCAAATTCTTTATTATTAGTCTTTAGTTGATTTATAGGTAAAGGGCTACTTAAATGTAAAGCTCGATTAGAACCTCTAAAGAAATAATTTTGGCCAAAACAATAATCACCAAATAATGTGCAACCAAAATTCAAATAAGTCTTGTTATATTCAAATAAAACGTTTACATTTTCTTTATTATTTTGATTTTCAGGAAGCTCAAATAAAAAATTGTTTTGTTTATTTAAACATTTATCAATAATAACACGGTCTTTGGTTTTTAAATATATAATTTCATCTTTACTTATAATTAGATGACAAGAATGTGTTGGTTCCTGTATTAAAACAAAATTATCATTACAATATTTTGAATCAATTATTTTGTACATAAAGCCCTCAAAAAAAAATATGATACTATTATACCATATTTTTTATTTTTTTATATATATTTTTCTGCTTTACCTTTATATAAATTTACAAGTATAGCTATATTTAAATATAGAATTAAAATTGCTAATAATATCCAGCCTAAAAATGGTATTATTATTAGAATTAACCATATATATGGAGATAAATATAATTCATGTCCTTTTACTTCTAATTTAGCAGCTGTTTTACATAAAATTTCAATATTAAAAACAGCTATCATAATTGTAAAAGGAATTATAAGCACTAATCCTATTAACCAATTTTTCCATTTAGCATACCAAGATTTCTTATCATATACATCAAGTAATGCACCTAAAACTATAGTACTTGTTGCTTCACTAAATATAAATAGTAATAACCAAATCCACCAATTTTCTTTTTTTAATATTTTCATAACATCACCATTATTATTATATCATAAATTTATTCCTCTATTAACTTTAAAACATATTTAAAAGCATATTCTACACCATTATTTACAATATTACTTATACCATCAGATATCTTGCTTGCTAATTTTGATAAAGAATTATTGTATTTTCTAGTATCTGATATTAAATATTCATTAATATCTACCTTGTTTCCGTTTTTTATATTCTCTTCAAATTTTTGTATCTGCTCTTCTGTAAGTGTTGTTTTTTGATGATTTTGATATTCATAATATCCAGTAAGTTCTGAAAAATATATAACTAAAAAACTTACAAAAAATATATAAAATATAAATTTATATATTTTACCCTTTTTATCCTTTTTCATTTAAATACTCCTTTATTGAGTCAGCAACTAATTCTAAAGTATTATTAACTTCATCTATATTATTCTCATGACCACCTATCTCTATTAAAATTATATTTGCGTTAAGGTCTTGATTATATATACCATTTACACCATAACCTTGTTTTTTTAATATACCTCTAGATAAACCTGGATATTTAGTATTAATTATATTATTTATTTTTTCAACTACTTTTAAATTATTTTGATATGTATCATATTCTAATCCGATTACAAATAATATTTTTGCATAATCTTTACCATCGATATTGATATATGAAGCATCATGACTAATCGCATCTCTATGTAGATCTATATAAAGTTCAATTGAATTATATTTTTTCATAGTATTTTCTAAAAAATGCCTACTTGCAATATAACTACCTGCATGATCTAGATTGTTTTTATGCATATAATCTAGTATATTGCTTTCTTCAACTATCGTATTTATATTTAAATTATTTAATTTTTCTGCAAGCATTCTAGCTGCCATTAATACATTAGGAGTAATGTTATATTCTTCCAAATATTTTATTGAATATTCTTCACCTTGATGTGAATTATAAATATATATTCTAGGTTTATCTACCTTCACATAAGCAAATTCAGTAATATTATTGTTTTCTCTTTGATAATTTAGTTGAGATTTTAATATATATACTGGAGAATTAAATATTTTTTCATCTAAACACTCTCCATTTTATATAACATTTATAGTGTTTACGAATATAAAATATTTATACAAACAAATAAAGTTCTTCGCCAGAACTTTTCTTAAGAAATGTAAAGCACTTCTCCCATAAA
>JAZTXB010000120.1:0-1811 GCA_045636225.1 Bacilli bacterium | reverse complement strand
GAAAAAGATATGGGAATTATTATAGATTTTTTTCTAAAAAAATTTATGTTAGAAGTAATGAGAATCAAAAATATTTAAAACTAAAGAAAAAAGTAATAAGCAAATTTAAGAAAAACAAAAACAAAGATAAAAATCATGTTTATAAAAAGTGTTATAAGTGTAAAACAATATTAAAATTACCTTTGCCATCTAAAAGAGGATTTAAAAAAGTTAAATGCCCTAAATGTGGTAAAAGAATTAGATTTTTAACTTTTAAACAAGAAAAAGTAGAAATTATAAGAGATGGAAAAGTATTAAAAAAATAAAAAGATTTAAAAATATTTTAAATCTTTTTTAATTCGCTAAATATGTCCTTTTAAATATATAAGTTTTATATTAAAATTTATGTAGGAGGATAAATATGAATCAAATAAAAATAGGTAAATTTATAGCAAGACTTAGACACGAAAAACAATTAACTCAGGAAGAATTTGGAAATAAAATAGGAGTAAGTAGTAAAACTATATCTAGATGGGAAAATGGAAATTATATGCCAGATATTTCTTTATTAGAAATAATTGCTAAGGAACTAGATATAACTATAAGTGAGTTATTAAAAGGAGAAAGAATTGATAAAGAGAATTTAGTAAATGAATCAAATAAAGATATTCTTAATTTATTAAAGAGTAAAAATAAAGAGAAAAGAAAATATATTAAATTTATTATAATAGGAGCTATAGTTCTTGTAATAGGTATAGCTATTGCTATTATTCAAACAATTAGATTAAATAATGAAATAGAAGAAGATGCAATTACGTTAATTGATGGTATATATACTAGTGAAAAGGGAGCGAAAATAACTAATGATCAATTAACAATTTTACGTATGATACATTTTATATTAGATAAAGAAGAATTAGCTAAGCTTACTCAAGAAGATGTCAATTTATTAGTTAATTCATATTATTCACAATTACAAATAGCTCATTGGTATGGATATAATATGATAATAGATTCTGTTTCTAAAAAAATAAATGTATATGATGCTGAAATAAGTGTATATAAAGTAACACAAAAATATTTGCCATTTACTAATGTAATAGGAGAAAAAGATGTTGAGGAATATTATTGTGCTCTTGGTAGAAGTAAGTATGGAACGTTAATTAGCTCACAATATAAAGATGGAAAATGTATCATAGATGATACTATTTGTAGTAGATTAAAAGAAGAAGGGACAACAACAAAACTTAATTTAGATTATTGTAATTAGTATAGATTATTCTATGCTTTTTTCATATAGTGTAATATGAAGAATATAAATTTTTTAAAAAATAGTTTAATAGCTCATAGAGGTGTGCATAACTCTAAAATTCCGGAAAATACATTACCCGCATTTTATAAGTGTGTTGATAAAAATTATATTGTAGAATTAGATATCCACATACTTATAGATAATACAATAGTTGTATACCATGATTATAATCTTTTTAAGCTTACTGGTGTAAATAAAACTATAGAAACACTAAGTTATGCACAATTATCTAAAATAAAAATAAAGAAAGTATATACAATACCAACTTTAAATCAGGTTTTGCACATACTTGATAAAAAAGTTCCTATTTTAATAGAAATAAAAGATATGAACAATAATAGTAATTTTGAAGAAGAATTAGTAAAAATATTAGATAACTATAAAGGAGCGTTTGCAATTCAAAGTATGAATCCATTTGTTATAGATTGGTTTTATAAAAATAGAAAAAATTATATTACTGGTTTAATAGTTTATAATGAATTAAATTATAAAATAGTAAAAAAATATATAAATAAAATAG
>JAZTXB010000119.1:0-5101 GCA_045636225.1 Bacilli bacterium | reverse complement strand
GACCAATCACCTATTATATAATCATATGGTTCAAAATAATCTGTATATTTTTCTTTTAATTCTTCTAAATTAAATCCATCTTTATAGTTTTCTATTAAATTATATTTATTATTTTCTAATTCTATCATTCATACACCTTCCTAAAAGCATAACTTACTTCATTATATTTATATATACTAGAAGCAGAATTCCATGTCATAAATCCACCTCTTAATCCATTATCATATAAGGCTTGTATTTGTTCTGATAACTTATCTGCATCATAAACTACATAAGGAGCTTTTGTAGCATTATAAGTTTGAATCCACGTTCTAACAGACGCTGGAGTTGGTATTATATTTTGTTTACTAACAACAGTTTTTCCCCATTCATATAAAACTTTATAAGGCACTGTCCATACTACTTCTGGTATTCCATACTCATGAGTATTGAAATGATCTGGATATGGCATCCCACTTATTACATCAGCTACATTTGATATAGCTGGCCAAAACTGCCCATAAGCTGTTACATAATTATTAGCAGACTCTCCAAACACATCTATAGATACATAAGCACCAAGTTCATGTATAGAATCACATGCATACATAACAAAACCTTGTATTGCCTGTGCTTTTTCTTCTTCATACATATTTTTTAAATTTATTATACCATTACTCTCTAAAGAACCTGTCCTATCTGGAAATCTAACATAATCAAATTGTATTTCATTAAATCCTATTTCAGTAACAGCTTCTCTAGCAAGTTCTACATTAAACTCCCATACAAATCTATTATATGCACTAGGCCAGTAAGAACCATTATGACTAAATGGATTACCATTATTATTAGAAATCGCTACTTCATTATGATCATTTACAAAATATGAATCTTTAAATGTTGTAATTCTACCTATTAAGTATAAACCTGCATCCTTTGCTTTTTTAACATAACCTTTATATGTTTCATAATCATTTAAAGCTCTATCATAATTAGTTGGTGAATACTTTTGCATAACCGGTGAATTATATGCAGGAGAAGTATTATCTTTTATATCAATTACTAAAGCATTAATATTATTATTAATAGCAAAATCTACATATGTATCAATATCTCTTATCGCTGCACTATTTATATATAAAGAACGAACTTCATCTGGCATAACATTATCTTCAAATTTTGGTTTTTCATATGGATAATAATCTAAATTAAGTGCATTACCTCCACCTAAAGAACTACCCATACCAGCCATATATTCTTGAATACCATTTTCACTATATACAGCCTTACTTTCTTCTTCTGTTTTTACTAAATATTTAGAATATACATAACCTTCCTCTTCATTATATTTTATTTTATATTTATTTACAGAACCATCCTTATTTAATTTATCAAAACCAATAACTTCTACACTTTCACCTTTTTTTACAAAAGATAAAATTTCTGCAGTATCAGCACTTTTATAAATTGTCGAACTTGTCCTAACATATAAAATATTTTCTTTTACTACATCTTCACTTTTCTTTACTAAATTGTTTACTTTTACTAAATATTCTTTATTATTATATTTTACTTTTTTATATGTTACTTCTTCATTAATAATATCTGATGAATAAACATATACTTCACTACCTCTTATTATATTTAATGCTTCATTATACTCAATATCATAAAGTACTACTTCATTTATATCACTAGCAACATAACCTTTTTCTGGCTTTTCAACTACTTCTTTTTTGTCACTAAACTTAATTGCTAATAAAATAATAGCTCCCAACAATACTAAAAGCGTTATTAATATAAATATATGTTTTCTTTTCATCATTACCACCAAATATAGTATAACACAAAATTAATTTTTTTTACATTATATATAAAAAAAATACATTTAATGTGTAAATGCATTTTTTATTTTTTAATTATATAAATTATTTGGATATATTCCATCTTTTATAAGATTTTCTATATAATCTACCAAATCTTGTTTATCTTCTTTATATGTAACTCCATGCCATACTGCAGCAGTATCTACTACTCTAACTTTAATTTCATTATTCTCAATTCTTTCAAATACTACATCTGGCATTAAATATTCACATTTCGATAAATCTTCTTTATTTTTTTCAAAGAAATCTATAAAATGTTTATCTAAATAATCTAACATATCAGGTCTAAAGCAAAACATATTCATAGATACTAAATCACTAGGTTCTGCATAAAAACCTTCTCTTCCATCAAGTGGTTCTACTTTTACTTTATCTCCATCCTTATATACAGTTGACTCTATTAAATTAGATAGATATCCATTTTTTTGTTCACAGTAACCTCTCTTTACAGAGCCATTTTCTGTAAGAGTATTACCAATAATATACCCTATCATAGCATAATCGGTTGTATTTTCTTTAAGGAAATTGGCAGCTTTAAGATAAGCATCTCTTCCATAGAAATCATCTGAATTTATAATAGCAAATGGTTCATTAACTACACCTTTACAACTTAATATTGCATGTCCAGTTCCAAGTGGTTTTACTCTGTCTTCTGGAATTACTATTCCTTCTGGTACATTCTTAATATCTTGAAAAACATATTCTACATCTATTTTTCCTTCAATTCTTTTACCAATAGTTTCTTTAAATATATCATAATTTTCTTCTTTAATTATAAATACTACTTTAGTAAATCCAGCTTTAATAGCATCATAAATAGAATAATCAATTATAAATTCTCCATTAGGACCTAC
Organism: Bacilli bacterium; assembly: GCA_045636225.1. GTDB lineage: Bacteria > Bacillota_I > Bacilli_A > RF39 > UBA660 > UMGS1613. The sequence continues at coordinate 2,382 of JAZTXB010000119.1, read as the reverse complement.
TGGTTCTATTTGTTTTAATCCTCCAAATCTACTACCCATTCCGGCAGCCATAATAACAAGTGTCATATTATCCCTCCTCTAAACATTATATATGATTTTAACTTGCTTTTATCATCTGTTATTTTATATAAAGCAACTGCTTCATTATTTTCTATAAACAATATTTTTTCTTCATTATAAATATTATCTACCATTGCACCATTAACCACTTTTTTTCTTATATCATCAGTTATTTCTATTTTTTTATAAGGTAATATATCTATTATACTTCTTAAGCTATTTTCATTTATATTTTCTAATTTAATTGACTGTTCTATTTTATAATTGCCTTGTCTAATCCTTCTTAAATTAGTCATTATACCAATTGTATCTAATTTAGTAGCTATATCATTTATTAAACTTCTTATATAAGTACCTTTAGATACAACACATCTAAATTTAAACATAGTTTTATTATTTTTATATTCTATATCTTCAAGCAATTCAATTTCTTTTATTTCAACAATTCTTTTAGGAAGTTCTACATTTATTCCTTCTCTCGCGTATTCATATAATTTTTTACCATTTTTCTTAACTGCTGAATATATAGGAACTTCTTGTTCATATGTACCTTTAAAACTATTTAAAACTTCCATTATTTCTTGTTTTGTTTTTGCTACATCTTCACTAAACAATTCTATACCCATACTATCTAATGTATCTGTCTTAATACCAAGAGTTACTGAAGCTATATATTCTTTATCCGTGCTAGTTAATTCTTCAACTAATTTTGTAGCTTTACCTACACATATAACAAGAACTCCAGTAGCAAGTGGGTCTAATGTACCTGTATGTCCAACTTTCTTTGTATTAAATATTTTTACTACATCATCTACTACATCTCTGCTAGTAACATGCTTAGGTTTATCTACTATAAGTATCCCATTCACTCTATCACCTATGTACATTATATCACAAAAAAAGATAAATTTGATATATTTTATTTATGTGATATAATATAAAACAATTTATTTAAGAGGGGAAAATATATGCATGGCATTGAAAATATTTCAATAGATACATTAAAAAATATTATTGTTATTCTATCTTCACTTACTGTATATAACACAGCAAAAAATTATAAATTGTGTAAAGATTTTAACGATAACAAAGAAATAAAAATAATAAATCATGAAGAAATAAAAGATAAATTTACAAATACAGCTCAAAAAAGATTATTATCATTAAAATTTGGCAAAGATATTTTAAACTTTAAAAAGAAACTGGCGCAAAACTTAAATTCGAAAGATTTAAACTTACTATATAATAATTTAAAAACAATAAAAACAAAAGATAAATTATTCTTTTTAAAACATTTTTTATTTTTATTTGTAGGTGGTAATTATAACCCCAAAAATAGCAAAATAAATATTTGGCATTTTGTAAAAAATGACGTTATTAATCACGAACTATTACATATGGCAAGTTCTATATATGATGATAATAATAAAATTGGTTTTTGTGGTTTCTGCCAGTTTAATTATAAAACAAAATCATGTATTGGTCGTGCACTAAATGAGGGATATACTGAAGTTTTACATAATAGATATTTTAAAAACTCCAATATAACCTCGCATTCATATAAAGTTTGTGAATTCTTTGCTTCTATGTTAGAAATAATTATTGGTAAAGAAAAAATGCAAAGTGCATACTTTAATGCAAACTTAAATGAATTAATTATAGAATTAGAAAAATATGACTCATTAGAAAATATAATTAAATTTATTAAGTCATTAGATTTCTTTTTAAAATATGAAGTTATCAAACACTCAATTATTTTTTTACCTATATTTAAAACAAAATTAAATAATAATTTAAAAGAAAGTTTAAAATGTTGCCAAGAATGCTTGATAAAATGGTATACAAAGAAAAAGAAAAATGATTTAAGCAATCCAAAAGATATTGAATCATATATTTATTCATACTCAAGATTAGTAAAAAATAATAAAACATTATCAAAATATAAAATATAAAAAAGTCCATAGAACTAATAATTAAGTTCCATGGACTTTTCAATTATAACTTCACTAACACAATATTTCAACTAATCAGTTATATTATAATACACTAATTATATTCAAATAATACATTACTTGGAATAACTTTAGTTTCAAAATTTATTTTTGAATAATTATTTAGTAATTTAATTTCTGGTAATTCTATCTCACTTATTTCACTTTTATCAAGTGGATAATATATTTCTACATTATTATTTTTTAGCCATTCCTTAAGTATTTCAATATCATTTATTCCTTCTGTTTTTATTTTTAATTTATTATTTTCATACCAAAAATTCTTGCCATATTCTAAATAATTTGATATTGATATTTCTTTATCTAATTT
>JAZTXB010000118.1:0-6433 GCA_045636225.1 Bacilli bacterium | reverse complement strand
AATTTCTCATTATCAATATTCATATACATTTCTTGATAACTTGACCACATATTCTCACCTCCAATCTATGACTAATTATTATATATCAAATCAAAAAAATACATAATAACCTGGGGTCACTATGTATTATAAAAAATTAATTTTTTGTAAAAATATACTTGTTTACACCTATATGTTATTCTAATCTATTTTTTTATTATTTTATCAATAATTTCATTATCTAATTCTTGTTTTAATTTAAGTATTTTTTCTTCATTGATTGATTGGGTTTTATTTCTAAGAGATCTTAACTCATATATTAAATTTTTTCTTAGTCTTCTTCTTTCTTGATTTGTTTTATTTATTTCTATAGTTTTTAACTGAGTTGCAAGTATAGTTAATAACTGATTTTTATTTAATTTAGGTTCTTCTTTTTTAGTTATATCTATTCCATTATAAATTATTTTAGGAGCTTTTATTCCCATAATTATATTGTTATTATTATTACTGCTTTGGTCATATAAAACTATTTTAGTTTTTGATTCTACTCTACTATTATCTAAATTTAACATATTTGATTTAATAGAAACTGTATTGTGACAATTTATTGAAGTATCTTTTATGTCTATTTTATCTGCAATTATTTCTATTGAACCTTCATCTTTAGTTATCAAAATAGATGAATCTAAAATTTCAAGATTCTCTACAGCAATATTCATTCCAAATCTTTTACTTCCTTCTCTTAAATATTTAAAATCTATAAAACGCTCTTTTTCAATTTTTAATTTTTTTGCTGAACAATCGAAAACACAACCTCCAATAAGAAAGTCTCTAGGATTATACTTATTATTATTAAGCGTTACTAAATCTGCTTCTTTTATATGAAGTTTATTACCAAATATACAATTCTTAAATTCAACATGAACATTCATATCTGAATTTAAACATAATCCATTATCAAAATAGATTCCATCTATAATATAATGAACAGGTTTGTTTAAGTCATATTTATCTAATATTGATCTTGATAACTTTTGTGCACCACTTAATCTTAAATCATAACAAAGTTCACTTTTAAAACTATTTAATTTTTCTTTATCTACATAGCAAATTATTTCATCATTAGTTACAACAACCTGTCCTAATTTACTTGTAATAGTATTTAGATATTTCTTTCTCATTAGTTTATTCATACTATCCCTCATTAATGGATTATTATATCAAAAAAAATAAGTATTTACTACTTATTTTTATATCTAAATAAATATGATGGTCTATGTCCAGCGCCTGTTTTCATTTTACTAGTCTTTTCTACTTTATGAGCAATTATTCTTCTAAAAGCAGGATCTAATAATTTTTTACCAAGTATTACTTCATATACTTGTTGAAGTTCTCCTAAAGAGAAATATTCAGGCATCATATTAAATACTATATCTGTATATTCTATTTTATTTTTTAATCTTTCTATACCAGATAAAATAACTAAAGGATGATCAAAAGCTAATAATTCATTTTTTAATATTTTAAATGAATATCTATCTGTTGTTTGTTCTCTAAGTATTTTTTCTATTTTAAAATTAATAGTATCAATACCATTATCTAATGTTATATCTACTATATTATTTTTATCTTCATAAAAAGTTATATCAAACCAAGATGCTTTTTCACTTAAATTATTATTTAATCTATTTTTATCTATTAAAGCTATATAAGAAGTAGATACTACTCTCATACGAGGATCTCTTTTAACACTTCCAAAAGTATATAATTGTTCTAGATAAATATTATCAACATTAGTTTCTCTTTTTAGTATTCTTTTAGGAGCATCATCTAAATCTTCATTTATATCTATAAAACCTCCTGGAAGGCACCATTTATCTTTAAATGGATAGTTATCTCTTTTAACAAGTAATATACTCATTTTCTTTTTATCTGTTTTTCTATAATTATCTACTTCTTCACTAGATACACTAAATATTAATATATCTGCAGTCATAGATAATTTTTCAAATTCATCTGAATTATAATTTTTTAAAAATTCTTCTTCACTATTATATACTTTTTCCATACATCCTCCATTATTTTACTTTATGATTTTCTCGTTCAACCAACACTTTATTAAAATCACTTGTATCAACAATTCCTATATTAACATTATATTTATCAATAAGTTCTTTTACTTCTTTTAAAATATTATCTGCATATTCTATTCCTTTTTTTAAAACATAATACTTATAAGGAACACCTACTGCTTTTACTAGGTCCAGTGGTACAAAATCTTTACACATATATTCTTGAACCATGTAGCTATATAAATTTTTTGTATTTTTATTTTTTATTTGATTCCAACTATTATAACTAACATACTTTGTTAAATATGCCTTACATTTTGGAGAAACCAAAAGCGAAATATTTTCCACTATAAATATATTAAAACCTGGGTCTTTACTATAACTTGTTAAAGAAACATACTCACCTTTATTACAATTATCATCATAATTAAAATAGTTAGGTAAAAATTTACTAGCTAATATTTTTTTATCTTTAAATATACTTTCAAGCTTTTCTAAATTTTTTTGAAATCTAATACCATGATAAAGATAACAATAAGGATTATATGTTTCATCTTTAACTTTTATTAAATCATCCGATAAATACATATCTTCTTTTTCCTGAACGTAAACTTCTTCTAGTAAATCACTTTGTCTTATAAGTTCTATTTCTTCTAAAGATTTCCTTTTAAATTTAGGTAAAAAATCCATTTAAATTAACCTCTTTATTTCACTTAAAGCTCTAGCTCTATGAGATACACTATTTTTCTCATCACTCGTAGCCTGTCCAAATGTTTTCCCTAAATCATCTGATACAAATATTGAGTCGTATCCAAAAGATGTATCACCTAATTCTTCATCTATAATTTTTCCATAAGTTTTACCTTCTTTATATTCATAAGTTCCATCTATATGATATAAAACTATAGTACAAATAAAATAAGCTGTTTTATCTTTATCTTTTAAATTTTCTATAAGTTTATCACGATTATCTTTAGGATTTACATGTTCTCCAGCATATCTAGCACTATAAACACCTGGGCCTAAATCTATACCCTCGCAGCAAAGCCCACTATCATCTGATATTACATCATAATCTAAGCCTTTATCTTTTAAATATTTACTAATAGTACTTGCTTTTATTAAAGCATTTTCTAGAAAAGTAGTACCAGTTTCTTCTATCTCTTCTAAATAACCGATATCACTAAGGGTTAAAAGTTCTACGTTATCTAATATTTCATTAAATTCTTTTATTTTGTGTATATTGTTTGAAGCTAAAACTATTTTTTTCATTTTATCACCTATTTAATTATATCTTAAAATTTATCAGTTAGCAATTTATCATTAATTTTTTCAGGAAAATTATAATGACTAAGACGTAAACATTTTATTTTTTTATTATCTATTTTAGTAGTAATACTACTTACATTATCATAATAGTTATTTTCACCATCTATAGTAACAATTAAGTTTTTATGTCCATCTTCTGGTATTAAAGTTATTTCTCTTTTATCTGGTATTATTACAGAATTAAATAAAGATCTATATACCTTAGAATTTATTGGTCCCATTGGAGTTATTTGTAGTGAAGAAAATGTTGGATAAACAATACTTCCTCCATAGCTTATGTTATGAGCAGTAGAACCTGATGATGTAGCAATTAATACTCCATCACCCATAAATCTTTCAAGTAAATCATTATCTATACTTATATCTAATTTTACTACTTTTAAATTTTTATCTCTAATAACAATTTCATTTAAAGAATAAAACTTAGACGTATTAGTATCTGAATTAACAATAGTTTCTTGAATACCAATTTGTTCTACTTTATATTTATTTTCTTTTAACTCTTCTATAAATTTATCTATTTCATCTACTTTTACTTCTTGCATAAAACCAAGATGCCCAGAATTTATACCAATATAATAAACATCACTATTAAAGTTATTTTGTTTAACCATTCTAAGAAACGAACCATCTCCACCTACTGCAATAGCTAAATCATAATGAGTATTATCAATAATAAAACCATTACTACTTAATTTATCTTTTATTAATTTTGCAGTTTCAAGTGATTTATCGTTTTTATTTACAAATAATTTAATATTTTTTATCATACTAATTACCTACATGACTAGAATATATTTTCTTAAGTGTTTTAGAATTTACTACTTCATCAATTCCTTTTTCACTTATAGAATTATAAACTTCAAGTAACATAGCATCTATTTTAGGATTAATATGTTTTCTTTCTCTATCTTTTAAGTAATATTTAAGTTGATAATCTTTTGTCCATTTATCTTTTTGATAAGTCATCCCTGCAGCTAATGTATCACAAACCATTTCTACAAAATATTTATAAGGCATAAGAGCTGCTTTTGTAGGAACAGCATAATCATACCAATATTCATGATGATGTTTATTTCTTCCTTTATGATGAAGCCAAGCCTCTGAATATCCATTTTCTTTTTTTGAGTTATGTATTGGGCTATGAACACCATTATAGTATTTTGCACTTTCAAAAAACTCTGTTGGACTGTATTTTGATAAATCGTGCATAAGCCCTCTAAAAGGAATTCCTGCTTTGCAGCATAATTTAAATACTTTAAATCTATGTCTATTTACTAAATTAAAATGTAATACTAAGTTTTTTATCATACTACTCACCTATTATTTCTAATAATTTTTCTATAACTAAATTAATTACTACTTCTTTATTTGCTTTTCTACTTTTTTTATCTACGTCTATATTATAATTATAAAATTTATCTAAATCTTTATCATAAATACTTATATATACTGTATTATCACTACCATATAAGTTATTTTTATCTACTTTATTTAATTTACCAGTAATACCTACTCCATAATTAGAATTAGTAAACTTACTTATATTTTTACTCATTTCTATAGCAGTTTCCATACTATAAACACTATATTTATCTATAACACTACTACTTACTCCCATTTTTATTTTATATTCATTTGAATAAGTAACAGCACTAAATTTAAGTACTTCACTAGCACCCTCTATATTTGTTATAACATTAGCAACTCCACCACCTGTACAAGATTCCATAGTACTAATTGTTTTATTTTTTTGTTTTAATTTTCTTACTACTGTTTTCATACTATTTATATAACACCTTTCCACTAAATCCTGCTTTTAATTTATTATCTGACGTATAAACTAATTGATTAGTATAAGGACAATTACACTCTTTTACCATTCTAGCATAATATTCTACTAATTTATTATTATCAGTTAAATAAATACCATCTACACATTCACAGTACTCTTTACTATAAAAGTGATGCCCATTAAAAAAGTTTTCATCTAAATTATTAAATATATCATTAAAATTAATAAATTTTTCTTTAGAATAATCATTACATTTCATTAAAGATATAAAACCATTTTTATATACTCCAATTTCTCCAACATAATTTAGCATTTTCTTTATTTCTTTTAATGAATCTATATAATCCTTCATCACAATAGTATTTATATTTATTATTTTTTTATCGTCTAAAAATTCTTGAAGAGCAATTATATCTTCTGTGCTAGCAATATTTTTAGTTTTAAATATAGCTTGATTTATTTCATCTAAATAGTGATGTCTTGATATATGAATACTTTCTAAATCATTAACATTATCAAACTCTTTAAATAATTTTAAGTTATATCCATTTGTAGAAACTTGTACTTCAATTTTACTATCTATACTATAAATTAAATTTATTAAATCATTTAATTTATCTGGATTTATCATAGGTTCTCCACCTGTTATACCTATACTATGCAGTAATTTTTTTGATATTAAATATCTTATTACAAATTCTAATTTTTTTAAATCTAAATTACCAAAATCTTCACAGCCTTTATTTGCACAAAATAAACAATCAGCATTACAACTATCCGTTAGCTTAATATAAAGTCTAAGTGATGGAGATGATTTTTCTTCTATATTTGGATTAGTACTACAAAAATAATCTTTTACAGTTAATTCATCATCAAATAGTTTTATTGTTTCCATTAGCACCTATCTGTTCTACTACTAGAACCGCAAGATGATGAACTTGTACTAGAACCACAAGATGATGATAAACTTTCTTGATAATGTTTATAATGCTTTTCTTCATATTTTTTTATTATTTGTTTTGCTTTTGTCTGATCTGTTTTTTCTATTTGAGCTTTTTCATCTTTTAAAATAGTATTTATATCAAAATATCCTATTTTTTTCTTTAACTCTATTATTTCTGGTAAACATTTAATTATTTTATCAACACATTTTAATGTATCATTATCTGCCATCTTCGTTAGTTTTAAATAATTATAAAATTCTTTTATATTCTTTATTATATCTTGATTTTGAGCATTTTCCATATTAATAATTTTT
>JAZTXB010000117.1:0-6642 GCA_045636225.1 Bacilli bacterium | reverse complement strand
TATAACTATACAAAAAATAAATTCTATTAATATAGAAATAGTGAATCAATATAGAGAATTTTTTACGAATGCTATAGAGAATAATATTGATAATGATGTAAAGAAAATATTAAAAAAGAAAAAAGAAAAATTGGTTTAATTTTTCTTTTTATATTAATTTTTTTCTTAGCATTACTTTATATTCTGTTTTAATGTTTTCATTGCTACATATTTTTTTAATATCATTAATACATTTTTCTTTTGCTTTGTCTATTATAATATCGCAAGAATTAATTGCATATATAACATTCTCAATAGTTAATTGTTTTTGATTATTTGCTATTGCATGGCCAAACATTCTATCTATTATTTGAGTTACTAAATAAGGATTAGCGTTTTTTTCGTTTTCAACTTTATTATTTGTATTAATATTTCTATTTGTTATCTTTGTAAGTTCAATTAACAAATCTACAATATCATCCCAAGCCGTTAGCATCAATTTATTATTTACTGTAAGTTGATCAAAAATTCTTTTTCTTATGATAGCGTTCAATTCTTCAGAGTTTGGTTCTTCAATATATAATTTTGTGAAATTACTATCTGAAAAACATTTATTATATTTTTCTAGAGTAGTAGTACTAATGACTTTTAAATTTTTACGTTTAATAGATTCTGTTATAATAGAATCTAGTTTTAAATCAATTAGTTTATCAATATCATCAATAAATAATATTATATTTTTTTTAATACAATAGGCAATTAATTCAATTAATTTTTCTTCAGCATGTTCTTTGCACGATATTAAATTAGCAATATCAAGTTCAATAATTTTTTGATTTTTTAAAAAATCAGGAACATTATTTATTCGTATTTTATAAATGATTTCTTCAACTAAAGTGGTTTTTCCAACACCATGATCTCCTACTAAAATAGGATTTTCTTTAGATGCGAGTAATGTTATTAAATCTTTAGTTTCTTGGTCTCTTGAAGCACAAGGTGATAAAAATGATTTCTTTTTATATAAATCAGTATATATTTTAATATTAGTTTTTTTAGTTTTTTTTTGTTTTTCTAATTCACCTTTATTGTTTAAGGCAAAAAGTATTTTTTTTAAATCTCTTTCGCTTACTAATTTTTTTTCAATTATTTTATATAAATTAGTTAGTAAATCATAACTTGAGTTTTTAAAAATATCATAGTTTTTTTGAATAAATAAATTAAGTGGAGTTGGATTATTAACAGCTATATCACCATTAGAACACATACTGCTATGAAAATTTTTATATTTTACTTTTGAAAATATATCAATATATTCATAACTACTATATTGGCTCTTTTTAAAAATTCCAAATCCGCTACCTTCAAAATTTCGATAACTTTCACCATTTTTGTATGAACCATAAGTATAACCAACTGCAGCTATAAATAATTCGTCAGTTTTATAAAATTTCATATAATCACCTGCGTTTGATATTATACAGTAAAGTTATATAAAATTCAACAAGAATATACTCTTAATTGCTTTAAAAATTAATAATAATATGTTATAATTATATGAGGTGATAAGGATGGATAATGTAAAGGTAAGAATAGATGAACTTATTAAAATTTTAAACAAAGCAATCTATGAATATTATGTGCTTGATAACCCTACAATTACAGATCAAGAGTATGATTCTTTAATGGACGAGTTAATAAGATTAGAAACTAATAATCCATCTTTAGCAAGAAACGATTCTCCAACTGTTAGAATAGGTAATGAAGTTATAAGTGAGTTTAAGAAAGTAACTCACGAGGTTCCTATGATGAGTTTAGGAGATATTTTTAACGAAGAAGAAATAATTGCTTTTGATGAAAAAATAAGAAAAGTAATTAGTAATCCTGAATATGTATGTGAACTTAAAATAGATGGTTTAAGTGTTTCTCTTATATATGAAAATGGTAAATTAGTAAGGGGTGCTACACGAGGAGATGGAACTACTGGAGAAGATATAACTCATAATGTTAAAACTATAAAAAATGTTCCACTTTCTTTACCTAAAGATATTAACATTGAGGTAAGAGGAGAAATATATATGCCTAAAAGTTCTTTCTTAAAATTAAATGAAGAAAGAAATAAAAAAGGAGAGAAGGAGTTTGCTAATCCTAGAAATGCAGCGGCAGGTTCTGTTAGGCAATTAGATAGTAAAGTAGCAAGTGAAAGAAATTTACTTACATTTATATATCACATGCCAAATCCAGGAGATTTAAAAACTCATTATGAGACTTTAGAATATATGAAAGATTTAACATTTACAGTAAATCCTAATATTAAAAAAGTAACTGATATAAAAGAAGTTATTGATTATATAAATTATTGGACAGAAAAAAGAGATTCTCTTCCATATGAAATTGATGGAATAGTAATAAAAGTAAATGATTTTAATGATCAAAGAAAACTTGATGTAACAGCTAAAGTACCTAAGTGGGCAATAGCTTATAAGTTTCCAGCAACTGAAGTATTAACTAAATTAAAAGATATAGAGTTTTGTGTAGGTAGAACGGGTAAAATAACTCCAAGAGCAGATCTAGACCCAGTTAGACTTCAAGGTAGTATTGTTAGAAGTGCAACACTCAACAATGAAGATTATATTAAAGAAAAAGATATAAGAATTGGTGATATAGTTTCAATTAGAAAAGCAGGAGATATAATTCCTGAGATAGTTGAAGTAAAAAAAGAAAGAAGAACCGGTGAAGAAATTCCTGTTAAAATGATAGAAAACTGTCCTATATGTGGAACTAAGTTAATAAAAAAAGAAAGCGAAGCTGCTTACTTTTGTACAAATTCAAATTGTGATGCTAGAAATATAGAAAGTTTAATACATTATGCATCAAGAGATGCAATGAATATAGAGGGATTTGGAGAAAGAATAGTAGAAGATTTCTATAATATGGGATTCTTAAAAAATATTGGTGATTATTATAAATTATATACTCATAAACAAGTACTAATGGAACTTGAAGGATTTGGAGAAAAGAGTATTACTAATTTGCTTGATAATATAGAAAGTAGTAAAAATAATTCACTAGAAAGATTATTATTTGGTCTTGGTATTAGGCATGTTGGTAAAAAGACTGCTAAGATACTTAGTGAATATTATACTAACATAGATAAATTAATTAATACTAATTTAGAAGAATTATCAAGTATACCAGATATAGGTGATATAATTGCTAAAAGTATAATAGAATATTTTAGTAATGAAAAAAATATAGAATTAATAAATACATTAAAAGAAAATAATGTAAATGTTAATTTTATTGGTAAAGAAAAAAATATAAATGAATTATTTTTAGATAAAACTTTTGTACTTACAGGAACTCTTACTAAGTTAACTAGAAATGAAGCTAAAGAGCTAATTGAACAGTTAGGTGGTAAAAATACTAGTTCAGTAAGTAAAAAGACTGATGTTGTAATAGTGGGTGATTCACCAGGAAGTAAATATGATGAAGCAATTAAACTTGGTATTACAATATGGAATGAAGAAGAATTTTTGAAAAATGGAGGTAAATTATGAAAGAATGGGAAGGTTTTAAAGGAACTAGATGGCAAAATACAATAGACGTTGATAATTTTATAGAAGAAAATTATAAGGAATATACTGGTGATGATACTTTTTTAGTAGGTATAAGTAAAAGTACTAATAATGTTTGGAAAAAATGTAAAAAGTTACTTGCTAAAGAAGCTATAAGTGGAGTACTTGATGTAGAGACTTATATAATGAGTGGCATAGATAATTTTGAACCAGGTTATATAGATAAAGGAAATGAAGTAATAGTAGGACTTCAAACTGATGAGCCTTTAAAAAGAATAGTAAATCCATATGGTGGATATAGAATGGTAAAAAAATCATTAGATGCTTATGGATTTCAATTAGATAAAGAATTAGAAATAAATTTTAAAGAATTTAGAAAAACTCATAATGATGGAGTATTTGATGCATATACTGATGAAATCAAAAAAGCGCGTCATAGTCATTTAATTACTGGTCTTCCAGATGCTTATGGAAGAGGAAGAATAATTGGTGATTATAGAAGACTTGCTCTTTATGGTGCAGACCGTTTAATAGAAGAAAAGAAAAAAGATTTTGCTAAATTAAATGATGTAACTAATGTAAAAACTATTCAATTAAGAGAAGAAGTTAAAGAACAAATAAAAGCTCTTGAACAAATTAAAAGTATGGCACTAAGATATGGAATAGATGTATCAGTACCAGCAGAAACAGCACAAGATGCTATTCAGTGGACATATTTTGCATATCTAGCTGCAGTTAAACAAAATAATGGTGCTGCAACAAGTGTTGGTAGAAATGCTGCGTTCTTTGATATTTATATTGAAAGAGATATAGCAAATGGAAAATTAACAGAAGAAGAAGCTCAAGAATTAATTGATCAATTTGTTATAAAATTAAGACTTGTAAGACATTTAAGAACTCCTGAATATAATGAACTATTTGCTGGAGATCCTACTTGGGTTACTGAGTCTATTGGTGGAATGAAAGATGATGATGCATCATTTGTTACTAAGACAGCTTTTCGTATGCTAAATTCACTTAATAATATAGGGGAATCAGCTGAACCAAATTTAACTGTTCTATGGAGTAATAAACTTCCAGAAAACTTTAAGAAATTTGCAAGTCTTATGTCTATAAAAACTCATACATTACAATTTGAAAATGATGATCTTATGAGACCTCTATATGGTAACGATTATGCTATATCTTGCTGTGTATCTGCTTTAAGTTTAGGTAAACAAACTCAGTTCTTTGGAGCTAGAATTAATTTTGTTAAAGTTTTATTATATGCTCTTAATGGTGGTAGAGATGAAATAACAGGAGAAGTTGTTATTGATGGTATTAATCAAATAGAGGGGGAATATTTAGATACTGCAACTGTATTTAATGAATTTGAAAAAGTACTTAGAAAGACAGCTAAAATATATGTAGATGCTTTAAATATAATTCATTATATGCATGATAAGTATGCATATGAAAGTAGTCAAATGGCTTTCTTAGATACAGACCCTGAATATTTAATGGCATTTGGTCTTGCTGGAATATCAATAGTTACAGATTCATTTTCTGCTATAGAATATGGTCATGTTAGAGTAAAAAGAGATGAAAGGGGTCTAACAACTGCGTTTGATATAGAATTTGATTATCCAAGATATGGTAATAACGATGATAAAGCTGATGAAATTGCTGTTGATTTAGCTAAAAGAGTTTATAGAGAGTTAAAAAGATATCCTTTATATAAAGATGCTAAACATACGTTATCTCTTTTAACAATTACTTCAAATGTTGTATATGGAAAACATACAGGAGCAACTCCTGATGGTAGAAAATCTGGTGTACCATTTTCACCTGGAGCAAATCCTACTCAGGGAGCTGATACAAATGGAGCACTTGCTTCACTTTCATCAGTTGCTAAAATACCTTATAAAGATTGTTGTCAAGATGGTATTTCAAATACATTCTCAATTGCGCCAAGTTCTTTAGGAGAAGATGAAGAATCTAGAGTAAATAATTTAGTTCACATTTTAGATGGTTACTTTAAACAAAAAGCTCACCACCTAAATGTAAATGTACTTGATAAAGAAATGTTAGTGGAAGCTATGAACAATCCAAATAAATATCCAAACTTAACAATAAGAGTATCAGGATATGCAGTTAATTTTAATAAATTAACTCGTGAACAACAAGAAGAAGTAATTTCAAGGACATTCCATGAAAAAGTTTAAAACTGGATATATACATTCGGTAGAAACAATGGGTCTTGTAGATGGACCAAATATAAGAATTGTTATATTTATGCAAGGTTGTCCTTTAAGATGTAGTTTTTGTCATAACCCAGATACATGGGAAAAAACATCAAACTTAAAAATGGATGCAGAAGAAGTAGTGAATGAAATTAGAAAATATAGACCATACATAGAAATGGGTGGTGGAGTAACATTTTCTGGTGGAGAACCACTACTTCAATCTGAATTTTTACTTGATATGTTAAAACTATGTAAAAAAGCAGGTATTCATACTTGTATAGATACATCAGGTACTGGATATAATAAAAAATATTTAGATGAAATATTAAAATATACTGATTTAGTTATGTTAGATGTAAAAGCTATAGATGAAGAAAGTTATAAAAAAATAACTAAAAGAAATATGGACATGGTTAATTACTTTATAGAGAGATTAAAAACAAGTGGTAATAAACTTTGGATAAGACAAGTAATTATACCTGGAATAAATGATACTGAAGAGTATATATTAAAATTAAAAGAATATATAAAACAGTTTGATAATTTAGAAAAAGTAGAATTTCTTCCATATCATACGATGGGTATAGAAAAATATAAGAAGTTAAATATAAATTATGAATTATCTGGTGTAGAAGATATGAATAAAGAAAGATGTAAAGAGTTAGAAGAATTATTGAAGAAATAATTCTTTTTTGATATAATTTTTATATAGTGAGGTATATATATGATTAGATATAATCCTAAAATAGAAGATGGTTTAACTCAGGAACAAGTTAATAGACAAATAAAAACGGGTTTTATTAACTATGATTGTAATATTAAAACTAAATCTATAGGACAAATTATTTTGTATAATAGTTTTA
>JAZTXB010000116.1:0-5854 GCA_045636225.1 Bacilli bacterium | reverse complement strand
TCTATTGAATTATATTTTATTTTACTTGTATTACCAATTTCATTTGAATATAATTTTTTACCTAACTCATAAATTTTGTTTTCTAATTCCAAATCTTTCTTATTATGTAAAATAAAGTTTTTGTCATCTTTATCAAAATATTTTTTTAATTCTTCTATTTTATTATTTGTTTTAATTAATGTTGGTGTATAAAGGGTATTTTTTTCTATATTATGAATTATTTGCGATTTTAAAAAATTCATATCTTTTTCATCGATTTTTAGTTCTCTTCTATAATCAACACAATTATTATATTCAAAATTAGGTTTCTTTTCTATAAATGAAAAGTGATAATGTAAATTATCAGTATCAGAATGTAGCGCTATTTGATAACTCATATTTTCTGAGTTAATAAATCCTATTCGTTTAAAAAACATAGGAAGAATTTCCTTAACTAAATCTACTTGTAATTTTTTATAATTACATTTTTTTGTCAAATAATCATTATCAAACGATATAACACATTTCCAAATGTTAGAGTTTTCAATATATTTAACATATTCTTCTTTTCTTTTATTAATATCTTCTTTAGTAGCATATTTCCCATCTTCTAACATTATATTGATATGTTCATCTTTAGTTAAAGAACCATCAAAATAATCAAACATATTTATTACTATTTTTTCTTCGTTTCCAAAATAATCAAACATACCAGTTGTTTCTTTTTTCACTTTATTTATATTATAAGTTTTTCTATCAGGATTATTTAAAGCAAAATCCCCTTTTACTTTTAAAACAACTTTAGGACTACTTGTCATAATTGCTCCTAAATATATTTAAATCTATTTTCTCAAGTTCAGAATTCTTTTTAATATTAGTATGATACTCTAATTCTAAATCTGAATATAACTGTTTAACTAAAGTATTTGTGTAATTTAATTTTTTTGTAATTTTTTTTACATTCTTGTCTAACTCTATTAAAGAACTTCCTAATTCAATATATTCTAATCCATATTCAACAAGTTTTCTTACAGCAGACGAAAATGTTTTAATATCCTTGCTTATAGCAAAATCATTAATTTTATCAATAACATCTAATTCAAAACTTGTTTTACATTGATAATATTTCAATTAAATTTCTCCTTTAAAATATTATATAATTGTCTTTTAAAATCATCAGTTAAAGCATAAGGTTCATTTTCTTTAAAAAAATATTCGATACCATATCTTTTATAAGAATATATCCAATCCGCAAGTCTTCTTCTTGGTGTTACTTTATGTAATAATTCGGTATTCATTCCAGCACGTTCAAATATTTCTTTTGCAGTAAGCTCAGGACATTCAAATTTCATCATTATACACCAAACTTTAAATATGGGATCATATTCTATTTGACACCTATATTTCACATCTAATACAAATTTACATTTTTTTAATAATTCTATTTCTTCTTCACTATACATTCTTCTTTTCACTAATTTCACTCCTTACAAACTCTAAATATCCAATTTCTATTAATCTTATTGTCATTTTATTAATACTCATATTATATGTTCTAGCAAGTAATTCTACTTTATCTCTTAATTCTTTTCTCCAAGCAATTTTAAATCTGCTCAATTTAATTACCTCCTTTAATTTTTATTACAAAAAAAATGTAGAAATTAATCTACATTTTTTCACAAAAACAATTAATATAACAGTCATTAATATTATTTAAATAATACAATAAAAAAGAAACACCTACTTTTTTATTGTCTTTATTAAACTTTTTACTGTTTTTTTATTACTATAAGTGTTTTTTAAATAAGCATCTTCATAATATTCTTCGGCAGTTTTAAATAAATTAGTAAGTTCATTTTTAAATTTTTCAACATTAGATGCATGTTCTTCTATATATTTTTTGACATCCACAGCTTGAGCTACAACTAAACTATTCCAATGGTTATCATAAAAGTGCCTCTCTTCAAATTTTATAAAAACCGGTTCTTTAGGAACTCTATAATATATATCTCCTCCCCAACTATGAAATGCTCCGCTTTTAAAAATAGTTCTATATGCTGGTATCAACATTCCTGTAATTATTTCCTTATAAAAATTGGGATTAATTGTTCGTTGGACCATTATCTTCGATACAATTTTTGTATCAGCTTCAGAAATATTTTTCCTTCTATTCCAATCCTGATTAACTCTAATTTCAGGCGTTATTGAATATAAATCACACTCATATACAGTATCAAATAACATAAACAAACCCTCCTTTTGTATTGGGTATTATACATCATTTTTTAGTATTTTACAAGTTTTAACAATGTATTTTTATTATACTCTGTATCTCTCTAATATTTTTTAGTATCTAATTTTAATTTTCCAGTACCATTTTCGTATTTTTATTTTAATTTTTCAAAGAGCATAAGATGATGTCCCCAAACCCTATATTTTTCTAAGCAAATACAGGGTTCTCTATGGGGACAAACTTATTTTGCACTTGCAAAATCTAGTACCTTTTCTTCGAAATCAAGTACCTTTTCAAAATTAAAATCAATTAAACTGACTCCATCTATTTTTTTAGAATCTTTATATACTTCAAAATGTAAATGATTACCTGTAGAATATCCAGTTGTTCCAACACTAGCAATTTCTTGCCAATGTTTAACTTCATCTCCTACTTTTAAATTGGTACTATCAGGATATAAATGACCATATATTACTGAATATGTTACATCTTCTAATTCGCATTTTATTTTAATCATATTACCAAATCCAGCACTAGTATTTATCACATTTTCCTTTTCATTAAATTTAACAGTTTCAACTATTCCATCACAAACCGCATATACTGGTGTTTGAGCCGGTGAAGAAAAATCCCAACCCCCATGAACATTAAATTCATCATATACAATTCTTTCTTCCATAAAAAAACTAGTAACATTTAACTTACTAATTTCTAATGGGGGATTAAAAGGTTTATTCATATCTTCATTTATCTGATTAGAATTTTCAATATTTTCTCCATTACAAACACTCATATACTTATATTTATTTAAAGTACAAGTTTCATAAATAGCTGTTTGTTTATTCAAATCTTTATCTAAATTATCTGAATATATTTCTTCAAATGATAGTGAATTATCTTCTAAATAAAAATATAATATTCTTGATAAAGATACATAACCTTTTCCATACTTTAAGTTTTTATTTAATACTCTTTTATAATCACTAGCAAATTCATAATTATCTTCTACATAATCATCAGTAACATTTGCTCCAAAAAATCCCATTATCATAAATATAGGAGATAATGATAACGACAAACTAATTATAGTCATTCCAATTATAAATATTATTTTTCTTTGATTCATTTATCAAATCCTTTCTTTTTTATTATTTTTGTTGCATTTGCAACAGTTATTTTTTGAGAATGATATTATACTATTAATCGATAAAATGTGAGCGCATTTTATTTAGAAAGGAGAAAAAGATATGAAAAAAAATATACATGTAGTATATGATGACGGTCAGTGGAAGATGAAAAAAGAAAATGCTCAAAAAGCCTCAAAAGTTTTTGACACAAAAATTGATGCTGTTGACTATTCAAGAATCGTTGCTAAAAATGACAAAGTGGAATTTACTATTCATAACAAAGATGGTAAAATTAGCAACAAAAATTCTTACGGTTGTGATCCTTGTCCGCCTAAAGATAAAAGATGTTAAAAAAAGAATTAAAATATATTTTTAATTCTCCTTCTCCAAAATAATTATAACATCTTTGTTTCTAAAAATTCAAGCAGAAATATTTTAAGATATTTCTGTTTTTATTTTTCACCCATTATATTTCTTTCTAATTCAGTTGTTCTTACCCAAATTCTAAGTCTATTTTTATTATCTATATTTAGTAAAAACTCTCCTCTTTTTGCTGATGACAAAAATTGCTTTTGTGTATCAGTTAAAGGATTTTGTTTAAAGAGTTCTAAATATGCTTGTAAATCATCTTCTTTTAATATTCCTATCATTTGATACTGACAATTATTAAATATAGCAGTAGCGTGTCTTAATATCTTATTACTTCCTACAAAGTCTTTTACTGATTGAGTAGATACAACTAATGAACCAGAATATTTTCTAATTCTTCTTGCTAGTTGTCCAAAATTTCTTAATACTTCAAAATTATTCTCATCTATAAATAGATGGAATTCATCTACTATTATCATAATATGTTTTTTGTTTTCTATATCTTTTTTATCATTATTTATTTTATTTGATACAATACTATTATTTAAATAAGTTAATAAATTTAATGTTTGAGTATTAATTAATCTTTGATTACCACTATATAACAATTCTTGTAAATTAAATCCTATTAAATCACTATTCAAATCTATATTTGTATAACCATTAAAAAGATATGAATCTGTTCCGGTTAAGAATCTGGATATTAGTATTTCTAATTGATCTATTATTTTAATCTTCTCTTTACTTTTTATTTTTGATTTATATATTGGTATATAATTATATAAATCACTAAATATAGGATAATCTATATTATTTAATTTTTCTAAATTTACAATAGAAGTATTTTTATTTATTCCTTTTTCTACATACAACGATTCAATTATCGATAATAACATAACTAATTCTTTTTCATTAATACTCTCAAATGCAGTTTTAAAGAAAGCTTCTAGAAATCCTAGATGTTTTGCTAAAGGACAATCTGCTCCTTTTGTTTCTTTTATTTCCTCATCACTAGGAATATATCTGATTTGTAAAGGATTTATTATTCCTCCAGTTTTAGAGTATAAATCAATATATTCTCCACCATTTTTTAATACTAACTCTTTGTATTCTTTTTCAGCATCAAATACAAATACTTTAGTGTTTTTAGCATATTCATTTACAATTAATTTTTTCATTGTAAAACTCTTACCACCACCAGTAGAAGATATAATTGCCATATTATGACTTGTTCTTGAATTATTAATTACATAAGGATCAAAAAATGCCGGTAGTGATGTATGAATATCAACTCCTAGCATATATCCTGTACTATCATTAAAATATGATTTAGTAAACGGAAAAGAAACTGCTAACGTTAATGTTGGCAAATAAAAAGCATAGTCTTTAAATGATGATGTTGTTATATCATATACTTGCCATGCTTCCATTTGTCTAAGTCTTGGTATATCTATTTTAATTTGAAAATAATCTACTAATCTTTTTATTTCTTTATATGTTTCTTCTCTTTCTTGCTTACTACCAGTAATAGCCAATACAACTGAAACTTCTTTTATCTTTTCATCTCCGTTTTTAACATCTTGCATTAATAATTGAAAATTTTCTTGTTGAGTATCTAATTCAGTAGCATCGCTTAATTTTTTTGTTGTATTTCTATCACTTAATAAAAATTGATACTGAGAATTAACCCATCTAATAAGTTCATCTTGAGTAACTGAATCTTTAATACTAATACAGGTTCTAACATTAGGATAATTAAATAACTCTTCAAAAAACAATTCATTTACAAAAGGCGGTACATTTTTAATTGTAACCATTTGTATCGTATTGTCATCAAAATTTAATTGATTAGTTCTTTCAACTAAATTAGTAGGACTTACTAAACTTGGTAAATCATACCACATTAAAGTATCTAAAGTATTATTAGTTAAATAAAGATTTGATAAGAATTTATATATTTCTAATTTATTTTTTACAAAATTAATATTTAATTTAGGAGTTATATTAGAAATAATATCTTCCAATTCATTTAACTGACTATCTAAAGTTATTTTATCTTTAGCAATTAAAACCCAATAATATACACTAGACATGGTATATTTTTTATCCTCTAATTCATCTATTAATTTTCTATTTTCTTTTAATA
>JAZTXB010000115.1:0-15131 GCA_045636225.1 Bacilli bacterium | reverse complement strand
AAAGTTAATAGAGGGTATTTAAATAGAATAAAAAAAATTAATAATTTATATTTATTAGATAATGAAAATAAAATAATAGATAATATTAATTTTATAGGTATAACACTACCTATTGAATATTATATGATGTATAAAGAGAATAAAGAGATGTTTAAAAAACATATAAATAAAATAAAAACTAATAATAAATATTATAATATTTTATTATGCCATTCTCCAATTAATATAACTAAAAATGATGTTATGAAAAATATAGATGTAGATATGGTATTATGTGGTCATATGCATGGTGGTCTTATGCCAAATATATTAAAGCCATTTGTAAATAGAAGAGGTATAATAAGTCCTTTAAGAACTTTATTTCCTAAAAATGCATATGGACATATAAAAATAGATAATAAGAATATAGTTATTTCATCTGGTATAAAAGTAATGTCTGCTATTAAGCTTTCATTATTAAAAGATTTTTTTGCTGGTGAAATAGTTATTATAGATGTGTAAACAAGGATATATTTTTACAAAAAATATGCTTGTTTTTTTAATTAAATAATAATATAATGATGATATAAGATAGGAGAGATAAAATGAAAAAAGGTTTTACGTTAATAGAATTATTAGCAGTAATAGTAATACTCGCAATTATAGCACTAATAGCAACACCAATAGTGCTAAACATAATAAATGACTCAAGAGAGTCTAGTACACTAAGAAGTGCAGATTTTTATTTAGATGCAGTAGAATATACCATAGCAGATGCAACCCTAAATAAAGGTGGACTTACAGATGGAGAATATCCAATAACAAAAGATGGAGATTTATGTATGACGTCTTTAAATGCTGGAGTATGTGATACTGATAAAACATTAAAGGTAGAAGTAAATGGAGAAAAACCAAGTAGTGGTACAATAACAATAGCAAGGGGAAATATAATAAATGTATCAATAGATTTAAATAATAAAACTATAATCAAAAATGAAAAAGGGGAACTTGTATATCAAGATGAAGATTCAAGTCAAGTAGAACCGACATTAGAAAACTTATGTACATTACAAAATGGATATGCAGCAAATACAATAGGAGCAAAATACTCATGTAATTTTGGTGGAGGAGCAAGAAACTTTTATATATTAGAGTTAGGAACAAATCCCGTTACAGGTTCAACATTAGAAAGTGATGAAGTAGCATTAATACTAGAAGGAAACTATGATAAAACAACACAACCTTGGTGTTCTCAGTCAGGTTCAAATCCAAGTCATATTGATTGTAATGCAGATGGTTTAACATCAAAATTAGATTCAATAGCAGGAGTATGGACAAAATTAGAAAGAGAGCAAATAGGATTACCTAGTGCATTACAAATAATAGTAGCAAATAATCCTTATAAAAACACAATTGAATCTGCAGCAGGAATACAATCATGGTTATATAATTGGGATTGGGGAGACACAGTATCTGGGTACTGGACATCAACTCCTTATGCCGAGTACTCTAACTTCGCATGGGGTGTGGACTATAGCGGCAATGTTAACGTCAGAAACGTTGGTAATGACGGCAGCGATGGCGTGCGTCCTGTTGTTAATATAAAATTATAAAAAGGATATTAATTATCCTTTTTTTCTATTTATTCCAATCATACTACCTAGGATACTGGATATAATAATTATTAAATAAAATAATAAATATTTTATTTTAAAAGAATTGTTGAAAGCTAAAAAGTTAAATATTACTATTAGTATGGAGAATATAAATCCTAACTTTAATCCTTCTAACCAACCTTTATTTTTACTTCTTTTTCCTATCATAAATCCCCCAATAAATAAAGATATAACAGGTATTAATATCTTAAATATTGATATTACATTATCACCTATAATATTGATGTAATTTAAAAATGTAATAATAAATGTAAATATAAGAAATATTGATATAATCCAAAGTAAAGAAATACCTAAATTTTTTAAATAAGTCATAAAATCACCTATTAATTAGTATGTTTTTGAATAAAAAAATATTCTTTAAACAATATATAATAGGTGATTTTATGTATTTTAGTTTAGTATTTAAAACAGTATTTATGTATTTCTTTATTATATTTGTATATAGACTTATGGGCAAAAAGGAAGTAGGGCAGCTTAGCATAGTAGATTTAATAGTATCTATATTAATTGCTGAACTTATTGCTTTATCTATACAAACAAGTGAGCAAAGTATATTTTTATCTGTTGTACCTATACTTGTTCTTGTAGGCGTTCAAATGCTTGTAAGTTATATAACTTTAAAATATGATAAAATAAGATATATATTAGATGGTAAACCAACCATAATAATAAAAAACGGAAAACTTAATTTTACTGAAATGTCAAAACTTAGATATTCACTTGATGATTTACTTACTCAGTTAAGATTACAAGGTGTTAAAAGTATTGATAAAGTAAAATATGCAGTTCTTGAAAACAATGGTGATTTATCAGTTTTTAATGAGGATAATGATTATCCACTTCCATTAATTTTAGATGGCGTAATAGATTATCAGGTATTAAAAGAAATTAATAAAGATTACGATTGGATAATTAAAATTTTAAAAAAGAAAAATATTGAATTAGATGATGTTTTTTATGCTTTTTACACAAATGGAAAAACCTTTATAATAGAAAAAAAAGAACTTTTATGATATAATACATAAGAGGTAATGTTATGGAAAATGAAAATTTAAATATACCAAATCATGTTGCTATTATATTAGATGGAAATGGTAGATGGGCAACAGAAAGAGGATTAAGTAGAAGTATGGGGCATAAAGCAGGTTTTGATAATCTAAAGAAATTGTCAAAATACATATTTAAAAGGGGCGTAAAAATACTTAGTGTATTTGCTTTTTCAACTGAAAATTTTAAAAGAGATAAAGAAGAAGTAGATTATTTAATGGATTTACTTGTAACTAAATTTAAGGCTTTAATAGATAAAAAAGATAATACAAGGATTGTTTTTTCTGGAAGAAGAGAGAATTTAAGAAGTGACGTTCTTGAAGCAATAAATGAAATAGAAGATATGACAAAAGATAATGATGAATATATTTTTAATATTTGTTTTAATTATGGTGGTAGGGCTGATATAATAGATGCTACTAAGAAAATTGTAAATGAATGTAAAGCAGGGTTACTTGATATAGATGAGTTAGATGAAGAAGTTTATAAAAAGTATTTATATAATAATATACCTGATATAGATTTGCTTATTAGGACAAGTGGAGAATTTAGAATAAGTAATTTCATGTTATATCAACTATCTTATTCAGAAATGTATTTTCCAAAAATATTTTTTCCTGACTTTGATAATAAAGAATTTGATAAAGCTATAGAATCTTATAATAAGAGAGATAGAAGATTTGGTGGAATAAACAAATTAAAATAGATATTTACAAAACTATATATTTGTGTTATTATTTAAATAGAAGAGAGTGATAAAATGGAAGAAGAAAGAGAAACGTCAGTATCCATTTGGCATAGAGACTTAAACTTATTTTTTGTTTATGGCGTGATTTTTTTAGCTGGTATTGCTGTAGTTTTTATAATGGTTAATGTATTAAATGAAAAGGTGGAAGAAATGAATAATAGTATGTATTATGAACCACCAGTATATAATAATTCAAGAAATTGACACACTTTGTAAAGTGTCTTTTTTTTTGTCTTTTTTTCTTAAATTACTATTTACAAAAATGAAGTAAAAGGGTATAATTGTGGTACAAGGTGCAAGAAAGTGGTATAAAGTGGGGTGAAATTATGTTCATGGGTGAATATCATCATAGTATAGATGTTAAAGGAAGACTTATTATTCCATCTAAACTAAGAGATGATTTAGGAGAAAATTTTATAGTTACTCGTGGACTTGATGGATGCTTGTTTTTGTATCCTAAAAATCAGTGGGATGCAATAATAAATAAATACCAAGAACTTCCTGACACCAAGGGTAAAAGACAATTTTTAAGAATATTTTTATCCGGAGCAACTACATGTGAGTATGATAAACAAGGTAGAATCAATATTCCAAAACCATTAACTGAATATGCTTCTTTAGAAAAAGAATGTGTTATTATTGGTTCACTAGACAAACTAGAAATTTGGAGTAAGGAGAAATGGGAAGAATTCATTACTGTTAATGAAGAAAATATGTCTCAAATAGCAGATGAACTTTTCAGTGGTGTAAGTAATGTCTAAACATATATCAGTATTATTAGATGAATGCATAAAAAATCTAAATTTAAAAGAGGATAGTGTAATTGTTGATTGTACTTTAGGTTATGGTGGTCACAGTAGTGAAATATTAAAAAGAATAAATAAGGGGTATCTTTTCGCCTTTGACCAAGATACAGAAGCTATTTTAAATAGTCGTGAAAGATTAAATAAAATAAATAGTAATTATGAAATTATTAATAGTAATTTTGTAAATATAAAAGAAGAATTAAATAAAAGAAATATTAACAAAGTAGATGGTATACTTTATGATTTAGGAGTATCTAGTCCACAACTTGATGAGGATTATAGAGGATTTAGTTTTCATCAAGATGCAAGACTAGATATGAGAATGGATAGGAATAGTACATTAGATGCTTATTTTGTAGTTAATAATTATAGTTATGAAAAATTAGTTGATATATTTTATAAATATGGTGAAGAAAAATATGCATCTAGCATTGCTCGTGGTATTATTAATTCTAGACCGATAGAAACTACACTCAAGCTTGTAGAGGTAATAAAAAGTAATGTACCAGAGAAATATAAAAGGGATAAACATCCTGCACGTAAAGTATTTCAAGCTATACGTATAGAAGTAAATGATGAATTAAATGTATTTGAAAAGAGTTTAAAAGATTCACTTGGGTTACTTAAAGTAGGTGGAAGATTATGTGTAATAACTTTTCATTCACTAGAAGATAAAATATGTAAAAATATATTTAAAGAAGTTAGTTCTATAGATGAAGCTATAAAAAAACTTCCTGTAATACCTGATGAGTATTTGCCTAAATATAGGGTGTTAAAGACTATAGAACCAAGTAAAGAAGAATTAGAGGATAATAATAGAGCTAGAAGTGCTAAATTAAGAATAATAGAGAGAGTTGGAGAATAATATGAAAAAAAATACAAAAAACGTGATGAGATTTACAAAGGGTGAAAAACTATTATATGCATTAGGTGTTTTTTGTATAGTTGCACTAGTTGTTTTAAAAGTATTTTCTAGTGCTAGTATTAGTAATTTAAAGATGAGTATTGAAAGAGTAACATATGAAATAGAAAAGCAGGAAAAGAAAAATCAAAGTTTGGTAATGCAAATAAATGAACTTACATCTTATGAAAATCTAAGTACTGTACTAAAAGATATGGGACTTGCTTATAATAATGAAAATATAATAGTAATAAAATAAAAATGTAAATAAAAGTTTAATGTGTATCATTAAACTTTTTAATTGATTTACAAGTTTATTTATAAATGTTATAATTAATATGGTGATAATATGAAGAATAATATAGAAATGCAAGAAAAATGGAATGCACCTATAATATGTTTTTGTGTTTTTTTTGTAGTTATTCTTATTTTATTTATACAATTTTGTTATTTAGGCTTATCAAAAGAAGTTTATGGTATAAATATTCAAGAATTTGCTACTACAAGAAATACTGCTACTAATGTACTTACTGCAGCTCGTGGAACTATTTTTGATTCTCATGAAAATGTTCTTGCACAAAATATAACTTCATATACTTTAATTGCTTATTTAGATGAAGGTAGAACCGTAGATCCTCTTATGCCAAATCATGTAGTTGATAAAGATTATACTGCTACTAAACTTTCTAAAATTTTAGGAGAAGATAATTATGAATATATACTTGAAAGATTAGGAAAAGAAGCAAAACAAGTAGAGTTTGGAAGTATAGGTAGAAATTTAACTGAACTTACTAAGTTAGCTATAGATGAATTGAATTTACCAGGTATATCATTTACAGAAACAGTAAAGAGGTATTATCCTAATGGTGATTTTGCTTCTTATATAGTTGGATATGCTAAACAATATACAAAAATAAATATAAGAGTAGGAGAAAGTTATAATTTATATGATTATTATAAAAATTTCTTTAATAATTATGAAAATGTTACTATTGATATTAGTAAAGATGATGTAGTAAATATAAGTGGGACTACTATAAATGGTCTTAGCATTGGAACAAGTTTATTATTTATAAGGAGTAATAAAGATTTACTTGCTACTGTATACATAAATGTAACTGATTATGACATTGTAAATGCTATTGATGATACTATAATAGGGGAGTTAGGCATTGAAAGTAATTTTGAAAAGGAATTACAAGGTATAGATGGTTATATTAAATATCAACAAGATAAATATGGATATCAAATACCAGATACAAAAGAAGAAAAAGTAGAGGCTATAAATGGTAATGATATTTATTTAACAATAGACTCTAATATACAAAGATTTGCAGAAAGTGCTGTAAATGATTTAGAAACGTATGAATCTGAGTGGTCTATTGTATCTGTAATGGATGCAAAAACGGGCGCAATACTTGCTAGTGCAACTACGCCTTCTTATAATCCTAATAGTTTACCTAAAGAGATGAGCTATCAAAATCCACTTGTATCTTATACCTATGAACCAGGAAGTGTTATGAAAACATATACTTATATGTGTGCAATTGAAACAGGGCTTTATGATGGAGAAAAAGAATATTTAAGTGGTAGTTATGAATTTAGTGATGGAACAAAAATGAGTGACTGGGATAAAAAGGGATGGGGAAATCTTACATATGATGTTGGTTTTAGTTATTCATCTAATGTAGGTATTATTAATATTATTAATGATTATTTATCATCTAAAAAATTAAGAGATTGTTTAGAAAAATATGGATTTGGAGATGTTACTGGAATAGAACTTTCTAATGAAGCTAAAGGAAGTATTAAATTTAATTATGAAACAGAAGTTATGGCAGCAGGTTTTGGACAAGGTATATCAACTACACCAGTACAACAACTTCAAGCACTTACAATAATAGCAAACAATGGGGTTATGGTAAAACCTCACATAATTGAAAAAGTAGTGGATACTAAAACAGGAGAAGAGACAAAAACAAATATAATTAAAAGTAAAAAATTAGTAAGTGATAATACAATAAATAAAATAAAAGACTTGATGGAATCAGTTATTTCGCCAGATAGTTTAACTGGAAGTAAATATTATTTAGAAGGTTATGATTTAATAGGTAAAACAGGTACTGCCCAAATATATGAAAATGGGGCATATCTTACTGGTAGTAATGATTATATAGTATCTATAGCTTTAATGTATCCAAAAGATGCACCAGAAATAATTATATATGCAGCTATCAAAAAACCTAATAGAAGTGCTAATTCAACGCTTACTGAACCTATAAAAGAACTCGTAAAAAATATTTCTAAGTATAAAGGTATGTTCAGTGAAGATAAAATATCTAATAAAGAATTATATAAATTAGATACATATATAAATAAAAATACAGAGACTGTTAAAGATATACTAGAACAAGAGAATTTAGAAGTAATTGTAATAGGTAGTGGAGATAAAATAATAAAACAATATCCTAATAAAAATACAAAAGTAGTTCCGGGTGATAAAGTTTTCTTAGTAACAAATAAAACAAATTATAAAATGACTAATATAACTGATTGGTCAAAAAGTGATATTTCTAAATACTGTATGTTAACTGATATAAAGTGTGTATTTACTGGCAAAGGATATGGAGTAAATCAAAGTATAAGTGAAGGTACTACTATAAATAGTGAAACTAAATTAGAAGTAGAATTAAGTATAAAAGAGGTAAATTAGTATGGACTGGTTAGAAATAAAAGAATTTATAAAAGATACAATTCAATATATTCTTTTTATAGTAGTAGTATTTGTTATTGCGATATATGTAATAGGTCTCCAACAAATAGTTGGTGATTCTATGAGTCCAACTTTAGAAAATAATGAA
This sequence comes from Bacilli bacterium, assembly GCA_045636225.1. Taxonomy (GTDB): domain Bacteria; phylum Bacillota_I; class Bacilli_A; order RF39; family UBA660; genus UMGS1613. The sequence goes on along the minus strand of JAZTXB010000115.1, from coordinate 7,110 downwards.
GTTATTTTAATAGATAAGTTAACTCCTAATTTTGTAGAATTTGAAAGAGGAGATATTATTTCGTTTTATTTTGAAGAATCTAAATATTTAATAAAAAGGATAATAGGATTACCTGGTGAAATGTTAGAAATAAAAAATAACAAAATATATATAAATGGTGAAGTAATAGAGGATTATGTAGAGGGTGTAAATACAAGTGACTTTTCACTAAGGGAATATAGATATGATAGAATACCTGAAGATATGTATTTTGTACTTGGTGATAATAGAGAAAATTCTATGGATAGTAGGGATTATAGAGTAGGTCTAGTGCATAGGGATAAAATAGTAGGAAAAAAGTTAATTAGACTATGGCCAATAATTAAATAAATTTTTATAAAAACATGATGAAATTTAAATTTATCATGTTTTTTTATAAAATTGTAAAGAAAATTTGACAAAAATTTAGTTTTTGAATATAATATAACATACTTAATTTGGGAGTATATTCGTCGTGCGTTTCAAGTTTTGTGTAGGAGGTTTAAAATGAATAGAAAGAAATACTTAATTATAATCGCATTAGTTATATTTGTTTTTCTTGCTGTATTTACATTTGCTAATCCATTAAATAATGATGAAGAAGTAAATGATAAAGAAGTATCAGAAGAAAAAGAAGAAGTGACTGATAAAGAAGAAGAGGAAGAAAAAGAAGAGGAAGAAGAGGAAGAACAAGTTGTTGTACCTATTTATCCAATTTACAATAATCATGGGGTAGATATTAATAAAAAACCTCAAGTAGTAGTTGATCATTCATATGAAGATGCATTAAAAGCGGTTGAACAATCAGAAAAAACTTTTAATTCAAAAGATTATGATGAAGCTTCTAAATTAGTTGAATTAGTAAAAGACGAAACTAAGAAAGCTGAATTAGAGGAAAGATTAAGTGTTGTTGAAGATATTATTACTTTAACAAATGATGTTAATACAATAGTAGAAAAAGTTAATAAAGCAACTAGTAAAGCTGATATGGATAGTGCTAGAGAGTTTGCATTAAAAAATAATTTTGAAAAAAGATTATCAGAATTATCTAATGAGTTAATAAAAGAATTATTAATTGAAAAGTTAGAAACTATAGCTGATAAAGTAGAAGATGATGAAAATCCTAAAATTAATATTGAAGACGGAGCAATATTAAATAGTGATACAAAAATAACTGTAACTGATGATAGTGAAGTTACAATCAAATTAAACAATGAAGAAATAGAAAACAATACAGTTGTAACTGATGGAAAATATACATTAGTAGCTACTGATGCATCTTTCAATACAACAACAATTAGTTTTGCAATTGATACTGTAGATCCAGTAGGAGCAATTGCATATTCAACTACAAATCCAACAAAAGATGATGTAGTAGCTACTATCACTACTAATGAGGATATAAAAGATATAGTAGGATGGACTAAAGTAAACGGGAAAAAATTTACAAAAACATATACAGTAAATACAGATGAGAACGTAACAGTATATGATTTAGCTGGTAATGAAATTTCTATTTCAATATCTATAAATAACATGGATAAAGCAGCACCAGTTATAGTACTTCCAAGTCAAATTGGATCAAATCAAAATGAAATGCATATTAATGCAGGTGATGCATTAAAACTTAATGATTTAAAAGCTACTGTTACAGATAATGTAGATGAAGATAAAGTTATAGAACCATATCGTGTAGATTTAATAGTTAGTGATGATGCAGATGAAAATTCATATGATTATGATTTTAGTAAAGGATTCAAAACAAAATTAGATGGACAATATGAGGTATATTATAAAACAACAGACTCTGTTGGTAATGAATCAACATCAAAATTATTAGTAGTAATTTCAAGAGAAGTAATTGAAATTTCAACTGGTCAAGAATTAAAAGATTTATTTGCTGATGCATCTAAATTACAAAATAAGAGAGTTGTATTAACAGCAGATTTAGACATGACAGGAATAGACTGGAAACCAGTAACAGGAATTGTAAATTTTGCATTAGATGGAAATGGTCATAAAATAAGTAATTTAACATATGAACCTACGGGAACAAATGCTGCTTTATTTATAGCACACACTGGTTCTGCATCTGTTGAATTTTACAATTTAACAGTAGAAAATGCAACAATAACTTCAACTACAAATTATGCTGCAATATTTGCTGCAGATGCTGATACAGCAGACTTGGTAAAAATAAAAAATTGTCATATTAAGAATTCACGTGTACAATCTAATAAATATGCTGCAGGATTTATAGGATATACAGCAGGTTATGATGTTCAAAATAATGGACCTGTATATAGTGATATTATAATAAAAGATAGTTCTATGGAAGATTCAACTATTATTGGTGGCGGTAGTACTGCTTCATTTGTAGCACATGCAGGAGGAAATACAGATACTACAGTAATAATTAAAGATAGTACATTAAAAAATAATGAATTAGATGGTGAAGATTTAGCTCACACAGGTATAATTATTGGAACAGTTCATGTAGGAAAAGTAACTACTGTAGAAAATGTAAATCAAGAAAACAATAAAGTAGAAGGTGTGTTAAATCCATCAAAATTATTTGGTAGATATGTAAAAGGAGCTAATTCAGTATTTACATATATAGCTGATGATGCTGAAGAATTAAAAAATGCAATTAATGGTTCATTTGATAATGAAATAATTAAAGTAAAAAATGGAACATATGATGTAGGTAATTTAGAAATTTATAATTCAATTCAATTAATTGGTGAATCTGAAGAAAATACAATAATTAAAGTTAATGCAGGTGGACTAGAAGGTGCTGCTGGTATCTATGTAAATGATGTAGTAACACTTGAAAATTTAACAGTAGAACAAAGTAATGCAAACTACGCTGCAATTAAGGTAACTTTAAATTCACCAGAAAGAATTGCTAGTACGACATTAAAAAATATTACTACTATTGGTGGATATAGTGGAATTAATATTCATGGTATTATAAATGCTACTATAGATAATGTTAATATAACATCACCAGTTAAAATAGGTTTATCTATTGCTAGTTCAGATGTAGCATTAACAAATTCTAATATTGTATCTGGAGCATGGGGAGCAATAGGAATTATGTATAAAGCTGACTCTTCTGAGTATCCAGCACCATCAGTAGTAACAATTGGAACTGGAAATCAAGTAACAGGTTATATTTATGCAGAAGGTATTCAAAATGGAAATAAATATATAGTTGACACATCAGAATGGGAAGAATTAGCACCAGGTACTGAAGCTTATGTACAAAAATAATATAAAATACAATTTATAATATTTAAGACTATTGAAATTCAATAGTCTTTTCTTTTTTTTTTATTTGTGGTACAATTTACTCATAAGATAGAGGTGTTAATATGTCATATATAAAATTTAAGGAATTAACAAAATATTTTGATTTAAAAATAGAAGTAGATTTAGATAAACTACCAGACTATACAAAGGAATATGTAGAGGATAAAGAGAAAGTGGTATTCGCATATAAAAATAGTAAAGATTATGCAGTTTTTACTGATAAAAAATTAATATTATTTGATAGAGATCCTTTAGCTATGTATTATAAAAAAATACATATTATTCCTTATAGATCAATTTCTACAAGTGCGATTAATTTTAAACCAGGTAAAGTAGAACTTTTATTTAGTTTAGATAGTGGTTATCAAGTTCATCTTAATTTTATAGATATGCATCATGCTAAAAAAGAAAATATTAAGATGGTTTATAAAGTTATGATGAGAGCTAAAATATAGAGGTAAGTATGAGGACAGTAGTAATAACAGGAAGTGCTAGAGGCCTTGGTCTTGAAATGGCTAAGGCATTTAGACAAAATGATTTAAATGTTGTAATAAGTGATTTAAATGAAGAAAAATTAAAATTAGCTAAAGAAGAATTAAAAAATATAGAAAGTGATGCTAAAATAAAATATTTTGTTTGTGATGTAACTAATAGTAAAGATGTATCTAAATTAATAAAAAATACTAAAAAATTATTTGGTAATATTGATATATGGATAAATAATGCTGGAGTTAATCAACCTTGGAAAGCTATTTGGGAACTTACTGAAGAAGAAATAGATTTAGTACTTAATGTAGATTTAAAAGGTACTATGATTTGCTCTAAATTAATTATGGAAGAAATGATTAAACAAGGTTGTGGTGCTATTTATAATATAGAAGGATACGGAAGTAATGATGCTAAAATGCTTGGATTATCTGTTTATGGTACAAGTAAAAGAGCTATAACTTATTTCACAGAAGCACTTGCTAAAGAATCTGATGAGAAAAATACGGGGGTTATAGTAGGTAAACTTAGTCCTGGTATAATGATAACTGATTTTATTACTAATGCACTTGGTGATAAAGAAAAAATAGAACTTCCTGAAAAGACAAAGAAAGTATATAACATACTTGGAGATTATCCTGATGTAGTTGCTAAATTCTTAGTAGAAGGAATGTTAGATAATAATGAAAATAATGCTAAAATAGAATGGCTTACAAGTAAAAAAGCAGCATTTAGATTTATGACTGCTGCATTCAACAAAAGAGATTTCTTTAATGACAAAAACATCAATAAAAAATGATGTTTTTTTATTATAAAATGTTGATAAAAGAACGAATGTTTGGTATAATTATTTTGATAATTCAGGAGGTAGTTGTATGAATCAAATTATAGAAAAAGAAACTATTAAAATTGAAAATATGATATATGAGATTAGAGGTATGCAAGTAATGATTGATAGAGATTTAGCTAGGTTATATCAAATAGAAACTAGAACTCTAAATCAAAAAGTAAAAAGAAATATAAATAGATTTCCAGAATGTTTTTGTTTTCAATTGACATCTTCAGAATTTATTAATTGGAAATCACAAATTGTGATGTCCGATAGAGATAAAATTGGATTAAGAAGGGCTCCATATGTTTTTACTGAGCAAGGAGTAGCAATGCTATCTGCAATTATTAATACAAATATAGCTATAGAAGTTTCCATTAGAATAATTAATGCTTTTGTTACAATGAAAAAATATATATCAAATAACTTATTAGAACAAAAATATATTAATAATCAAGTTTTAAAAAATACTGAAGATATTAGATTATTACAAGAATCATTTAATAAATTTAAAAACTGTGATGGATTATTTTTTGAAGGGCAAATATATGATTCGTATTCATTACTTATAGATATATTTAATACAGCAAAAGAAGAAATAATTATAATAGATAATTACATAGATAAAAGTTTACTTGATGTATTAAGAAAAGTTAATAAAAAAATAATAATTATAACAAATAAATATAATAATGAAGATTATAATAAATATAAGATGCAATATAAAAATATAACGCTCTTAGTAAACAATAAAATACATGATAGATTTAAATAATAGATAAAGTAGATTTATATCACTCTGGAGCTTCTTTAAAGGATTTAGGTAAGAAATGTTTCGCAATTACTAAAATAGAAAATAATAACTGGATTGGTGAGTTATTACTGGAGATTAATATAAAATGTATAAAATAATGTATTATAAATACTTGTAAATATAATATAATTATAGTATAATTTATATGTTTTGAAAGGGAGATACCTATGATAGAAAGATTAGAAAATATAGAGAAAAGATATAATGAAATAATGGAAGAGATTACTAAACCTGAAGTTTTAGGTGATATAAAAAAAACTATGGAACTGTCTAAAGAGCAAGCATCTCTTCGTGAAAATTATGAAGCATATCAAGAATATAAGAAAGTACTTAGTAATATTGTAGATGCAAAAGAACTTATGAAAGACCCAGAAATGGGAGAATTTGCACGTGAAGAATATAATGAAAATGAAGAAAAAAGAAAAAAGATGGAAGCTGACTTTGAAATAATGTTACTTCCAAAAGATCCTAATGATGGAAAAGATGTTATTGTTGAAATTAGAGGAGCTGCTGGAGGAGACGAAGCAAATATCTTCGCTGGAGACCTTTATAGAATGTATAGTTATTATGCAGAAAAACAAGGATGGAAGGTAGAAGAGATAAACGCTGAAGAAGGAGAAGCTGGAGGATATGCTCAAGTTGAATTCAAAATAAAAGGTGATAACGTTTATTCTAAATTAAAATATGAGAGTGGCTCTCATAGAGTTCAAAGAGTACCAGTTACTGAATCTAATGGTAGAATTCAAACATCAACAGCTACTGTACTTGTAATGCCAGAAGTTGATGATATTGATATTGAAATAAAAGATTGTGATCTTAGAATCGATACATACTGTGCATCAGGTCATGGAGGACAAGGAGTAAATACAACACCATCAGCAGTTAGAATTACGCATCTTCCAACTAATACAGTTGTTACTTGTCAAAATCAAAGAAGTCAAATTCAAAATAAAGCAGAAGCTATGGAAGTACTTAAAGCAAGACTTTATCAAATGGAACTTGAAAAACAAGAACAAGAAGTAGGTAGTGAAAGAAGAAATAAAATAGGTACTGGAGATAGATCAGAAAAAATTCGTACTTATAATTATCCTCAAAATAGAGTTACAGATCATAGAATTGGATATTCTACTATGCAACTTGAAAGAGTTATGGATGGAGCTATTGATGAAATAGTTGAAGCTTTAATTACTGAAGATCAAGCAAGAAAATTAAGAGGAGAATAATCCTCTTTTTTATAAAAGGAAGTGATTATATGGAAAAAATAAGTGAAGAAAAAATATTAAAAGTTTTTTTTGGAGAATATTCAATTGATGAATTAAAAGAAGTAATAGATAGTGGAGTAGTCTTTTCTTACTTGCCATATAATAATAGTAAATTAAAAAAGTCTATTGCTAGACTTGAAACAAATTCTTATAGAGAGATTATTAATAGTTTAAGTATTAATAATCCGTTTTTAGCGAGTATTATTGAAAAAGAAAGATATGAATATGTAAAAGAGTGTATTGAATCAATTGATGATAATGGTATTTTTAAAGACTTATATAATAAAAAAGAAGAGGAATTAAAATTAATTGTACCTCGTTTAACTTTTAAAAAGATTAATTATGAATTAAGTAAAAATAATAGTATAAATGAAATATTAAAATAT
>JAZTXB010000114.1:0-12812 GCA_045636225.1 Bacilli bacterium | reverse complement strand
TAATTATATGGCAGACATTCACACTTACGTACTCGAAGTACCTGTTATAATTCGTCTTTACCGATGTTTGTTATAATAACAAAAAACATAAAAAATTCAAAATTTTAAACTTGAAATCTTTATGTTTAACATTATACATGTTATAATAAAATTGATAGATAAACAATAATATGAAAGTTGGAAGTAATATGAAAGATGTTATAAAAGTTATTATACCCATTATTTTAGTTATGATTATTACATTACTGTTTTGTAAAATTTTTATAAAACCTAAGGTTTTTAATTTTAAAGAAACGGACAATTTTAAATATATAGAAAAAAATAAAGATAATGTAGAACAATTTGTTGTAAGAACTATTACATTACTTGGTGAATATTGTTATGAAATAAACATAGATAAAGGTTATAATGCTTTAAATAATATATCTATAAAAAAAGAAACAAACATGCATACATTTGATTCTGATATGTATTTAGAAATTTACTTTAAAGATGAGACATTAAAAAGTTTTTATTTTGAAGGAGATAATTTAGTATATAATAATAAAAAGTATGAATTAGATAATAAAGTTATATTAGTCAATAAAGATGAATATATGCCAGATAAAATTACTAAAGGCATGATAATTGTATCAGATAAAGATAGAGTGGAATGCAATTAATGAGGTAAAGTATGAAAAAGTTTTTAAAATTTACAGGAATAACTATCGTATCAATTATTTTAATTTATGTTTTATTTATTGTTGAGGAATCAATTAGATTATCAAATAATGCTGTTGCAAAACCTTTAATAGTGTTTGAAGAGTATAAAACTAGAGAAATAACTATATATAAAAGTATAGGCTTTACATTAAAAAATGATGAATGTAATAAAGGGTTATGTGGAGGTCAAGAATTTTGGTTATTTGATAAATTCCTTATATGGGGATGGATATCATAATTAAATATAATATAGTAGGAGGAATATTATGAAGAAAAAATTTATGTGTTTAATAATAATGTTAATGAGCGTAGTAGGATGTAGTAAAAATGATAATATTTCAGATATAACATTTTCAAATATAGAAGATTGTAATCGTAAGCCGGAGTTATTAATAGGAAAAGATGATGTAAATATTTATACATATTGTATTAATAATTTAAAAGTAAATATAAATAATAAACAAAAAGATTTAAAAGAATATGTAAATAGTAATGATAATTCTATAGAAAGAATAATAGAAACATTAAAAGTATATGATGTAATATATGATGGTGGTACAAAAATATATAAAGGTAATAATATTACATTAATACGATGTAACACACTAGAGGGTAATAAAGATATATATATTGGAAATTTTGATATGAAACATAAATCTAATTTTTGTAAAGAAGATAATTCTACCTTTATAAAAACATATACTATTGAAAGTATTAAAGAATATACAAAGCAGCAATATACGGAAGATGGTATAGAAGTGACTTATGGTAATTCTTTTGAAGTTAAATTAAAAGATTTAGAGGGAAAAGAAGATGTAGTTATAATAAATAATCTATGGGATATTGAATTAGAAAAAAATAAAACATATGAATTTGAATTTATGTTTTATGATGGTATAACGAATATTGAAGATAGTACAGAATATATTTTTAAAAATAGTCAAATAATAGAAATTATTGAAACAAATAGATTTATTAATAAAAAATAAAATAATTATGTAATTTTATTTGATTTTTGTAAATATTCTAAATTAGTTAATAAATCTTAAATATAATTTAATAGAAAGTATGATATAATATTAATAGATTGGAGTATTCAACATGAATCGTTTTAAGAGTGTAAAAATAGCCAGTATATTTGGTATTATGGGAAATTTGTTTTTACTTATAATAAAAACCATAATAGGATTTATTACAAATAGTCAGGCTATGATTGCTGATGCATTTAATAGTGCTGGAGATATATTTTCTAGTTTTATGACTTATATCGGTAATAAAATTGCTAGTGAACCAAGTGATGATGATCATAATTTAGGACATGGAAAAGCAGAATATATTTATTCTATGATTATAAGTATAGTAATGATATTGATGTCATTATTTGTATTTAAACAATCTTTTACATCAGTTTTTGATAGTAGTAAATATCATTTTTCTTTTTGGTTAATTGTTGTTTGTATTATGACTATAGCTGTTAAATTGTTACTGTATATATATACTAATAAACTTGCTAAAAGATATAATAATTTGCTTATAAAAGCTAATTCTAAAGATCATAGAAATGATTGTGTTATAACACTATGTAATTTAATTGCTTGTATATTATCGTTATATAATATTTTTTGGTTTGATGGGATAGTTGGTGTAGGAATATCTATATGGATGACAATAACTGCTATTAAGATATTTATAGAAAGTTATGATGTACTTATGGATAAATCAATATCTAATGAAACAAAAGAAAAAGTATATGAAATTATAAATGCTCATAGTGAAATAAAAAAAGTAATACATTTTAATTCAACACCAGTAGGGTATAAATACCAAATATCATTTACTATTTTTGTTGATGGAAATTTATCTACTTTTGAAAGTCATAAAATAGCTGATGATTTAGAAAAAGAAATAGGTAAAAAAATGGATGAAATATATTTAACTGTAATACATATTAATCCTATTTAAAAAACAATTAAATTTTTTATTTAATTGTTTGTATATTGCCCCATGGCCAAGCGGTAAGGCGGTGGACTCTGACTCCATTATGCGTAAGTTCGAATCTTACTGGGGCAACCATGCTGAAATAGCTTAGTTGGTAGAGCAGCTCCCTCGTAAAGAGCAGGTCGTAGGTTCAAATCCTATTTTCAGCACCAGATTGATAAGAAACTCGAACTTTTATAGTTCGAGTTTTAAAAAAAGAGAGAGTTACTCTCATTATAATTTTAGTAATGTATTTTGATGTTAACTATGCAAATAAATAATTTTTTATTTAGTTTTATTTTTTTCTATTAATAAATCTTTCCAACTACCTTGTGGCATATATTTATCTATGTTTTCACCATTTATTTTTTTGTATTGAAATTCTTCAAATTGTTTTTTTGTAAGAATACTATTAAAATGATTATGATAAAATCTAAACCAAGTATCATATGACTCTGTTCTTTCTATATGTTTTCCTTCTTCTGTCTCGGGTAATTCAACCCCAAATTTTCTTGTTTGGTATACTAAATATTCTAACGCGTATAATTCTTCTGTTAAATCTACTTTTGGAATTGTATCATGAGCCATCGCGTGATTACAATACCAAATATGATATCCTAATCCATCAATTGCAAAATATAGCTCTATTTCACTTAAATTGTCTATTTGTTCTGTATTTTTTATAGACCCAGGATCAAGCCCATATATTCTTTTTTTATTTTCCATAAAAACCTCCTTATCTGTATTAAATATTTTAACATAAAATTTATCATTTTTATCAGTTTTTTTGATATAAATAACATTAACTTGAAATAATTTTTTTGATTTATAAGCCAATAAAATTGTAAAGTATAATTTTTTATGATAAAATAATTTCTAATTGATGGGGGATAGAAATGAAAAGTAATGATATATTTATAGGGACTATTAAAAGGTGTAAAGATTTAGAAAGCTATAAAAAATATGGTGAGGAACATTTTTTTTGCGATTTTATAATTTGTAAAACTGAAATAGGACTAATGTATAGATATGTTGATATAATTGATGAAAAGGCTATTTTGATAAAGGTTAATGAAACAGAATATATATGGCTTGATACATTAACAAATAAATTTGATGAATTTTTGGTCAATCTAGGAATTCCTGTTAAAACAATTTATACAGAACCTTATTGTAATAATTCATTATTTGTTGATGAAAAAACATTAGTACCAGTTTTTAAAAATACTAACGATAGTTTAAATGTGAAAAAAGTTAAAACGTTAGTCCCACCTTTGAAAAAATAATATAATTAGAATTAATTTTTGTTGAAAGGATTAAAATATATGGATAGTTTCGAGGTGATTTTATATAAAGCAATGTCTACTTGCGAAGGTAATTTTAAGTGTTTAACAGATTATTCAAGATTGTATACATTTACTACCGAAAATATAAATGGATATATTGAAAATTTTGATTTAAAAAATAAAAGTTTATTAACGGTAGGTTCATCTGGTGATCAAATATTAAACGCTTTCTTTTATGGAGCTAGAGATATAACTTTATATGATATAAATGAATATGCTAAATTTTATGTTTATTTAAAAGTTGCTGCTATATTGTCACTTAGTTATGTAGAATTTCAAGAATTTTTTTTAAGCGTGGTATGAATAGTTATGAAAATGAAAAAATGTTTTGTAAAGAATTATTTAATAAAATAAAACCTAATTTAAGGTTATTTGATTATGAATCATTTCTCTTTTTTGATGAATTATTTTCTTGTTGTGAAATTGATATGATACGTGATTATTTGTTTGATGATGATGAATCGCGAAATACTGTCATTAAAAATTTTAATATATATTTAAAAAATGAAGAATTATATAATAAACTAAAATCCATAATAAAGAAAATAAGTTTTAAATATATACATGGTGATATTTTTCAAGATAACATTGATGGAAAGTTTGATAATATCTTTTTATCAAATTTATGTTCTGTAACAAATTTAGAAAACTTAAAAAACTTATTACAAAAATTAGATTCGAATAATTTAAAAGAAAATGGTAGTATTTTGTTCGGCTATTTATGGGATACTGATTTTTATTCAAATGATTTTAAAGCCCATTGGAAAGAAATATATAAATTACCTATAGCAAAAGAAAAATTAAAAGAATTTATTACTGAACATTATAATATTGATGGCGCGAGAGATTTTTTATGGGAAGATAATACAAAATCAGATTTAGTATTAATATATAGAAAGAAGTAATATAAAAAAAGATATTTTTAAAATATCTTTTTATTTATAAATCATTTTTTTTGTTTTTTGATATATATCTTCTGGACTATGAAATTCAACATTTTGATATCCTTCTTTATTTACTAAGAAAGATAAATGAGTACCTTGTCTTAAGTCATGTAAATCGTTTGCTATTATATAATCCATATCATTTTTAATACATAATTTTTTAGCTATTTCAAATAAATATTCTTTTTCTACATTTTCAAGTAATTTAAATCCAACTAATTTAGAATTAGGAAACCACTCTCGTAATTTAGAAATTAATTTAGTAGTTAAAGTTAATTTTACTGTTAGATTCGGTTCATAACTACTAATTTTAGTATCATCATTAACTTTGCAATTTGGATTAGTTAGTATTTCTAAAATTTCTTCTCTTGTAGTAAATCCGTTTTTAATTGCTAAACTAAGTTCTTCTGCTAAGTCTTCCATTCTAAAACTAAATTCTGGTTTATAATCCCCAACTGCAGAAGAATGTATTATTAAATCATAATCATTAATTGATTCATTGTATAATGCATTAAACATATCTTGTGTAGTTTCAATAGGTACTTTTTTTAAATTAGCGTTATTAGAAAGCCCATATTTTTCAAATAAACCACTTCTAAAAACAGATCTAGTGGCTATCAAAGTAACTTCATCTCCATTATTTAAATAGCTTTTAGTAAGTTCAACTCCAAGTCTTCCAGTAGACATATTAGTAATTTTCATGACCTCATCAATATATTCATTTGTAGGTCCTGCAGTAATTAATATTTTTTTCATATTATTCCTTCCTTTCTGATTTAATTGTATCAAATAAAAATATATAAATAAAATATATATATCTTATGTTGAATATAAGAAATGCTTATAATATCTAGGGTTAAATATATGTTATAATTAATTAGGTGATAATATGTCTAAAATATCTAATGTAATTACAATGATAGAACTTTTAAATACTGGTAAGAAGTATAGTATAAAAGAGTTAGCTGATGAATTAGAAGTATCAGAAAGAATGATTAGAGTATATAAAGAAGAATTGGAAAAGGCGGGAATATATATAAATACAATAATGGGACCATATGGCGGATACATATTAAATAAATCTATAAGAATGCCTTTTCGTAAATTTAAAATGAATGATTCAAAAATATTAGATAAATATATAAAAAATGAAAAAGATATAAAAAAAAGAAATGAACTGGTATTACTTCAAGATAAAATAAAAGGAGTTTATATTGGAAGTAAACAGGAGAATACAGAACTTAATTTAAAAGATGAAATTCAAAAAAAATATAATATGTTAACTCGCGCTATTAAAGAAAAAAGAAAAGTTAAAATATTATATTATTCATATGGTAAAGGAGAAAATGAAAGAGTAATATCACCCGTTGAAATGTTTTTGTTTCAAGATGGATGGTACTGCGCAGCGTTTTGTGAATTAAGAGGCGATATAAGACATTTTGAACTAAAAAGAATAATAAATTATGAATTATTAGAAGAAAAATATGAGTAGACGAAATATTGCCTACTTACGTGATATTATTTAATCGTAAGAGGTGATATGATGAAAGATAATATGGATAAAAATTTTAATTTATTAGTTGATAGAGTAATAAATAGTCTAGATAAGTCCGATTTAGAAAAAATTAATTATTACTTAAAAACTATTAAAACACCAACTTTGTGTAGTGGTGTTGGGGGTTCTAGTGTTGTTAGTAATTTTATGAGTAAAGTACTTAACGTGAAAAATAATATTATTACTAAAAATATAGAACCTAGAGATATGAATTATTTAGATTTAAATAATTATGATAATATTATATGTTCAAGTTATAGTGGTAAAAATTTTGGAGTAGATATTTCATTTAATAATGACTTAAATAAATATTTATTTTCTACGAATACTACTTATGGCATTAATAATATTACATATACATGTGATGATAAAGAAGATAGTTTTATTTCACTAGCAGCTACTTTAATACCAATGTCTATTTTATTAAATTATTATTTTGGTGATAAAAAAATTATAAGTGATATATTACAAGATACAAATATTTGTAATATAGAAAAAAATAATATATTTGAAATAATGAGTGGTTATGAAAGTAGTACTGCTCATACATATTTAGAATCTACTTTAGTAGAAGCAGGAGTAGCAATTCCAATAGTTCATGATAAATATTCTTATTGTCATGGTAGAAGTACTATAGGTAAATATGGAAATAATTCGCTTATATACTTTAATGGTTCTAAGGAATTAGATGAAGTTATGTTAAGCGAACTTAATAAATATTATAGAGAAATAATAAAGCTAGATTATAAGTATGATGATATGATAGTTAATGATTTTTATTTAACATATAAAAGTATGTTATTATCAAAAAAACTTGCAGAGAAAACTAATAAAGATTTATCTATGGTTGAATATTCTCCTGTTGTGAAGAAATTATATAGATATAAAGGTGATATGTAAAAAGTTCAAGTAATATTGAACTTTTTTGTATATATTTATTTTATTTGTTCAATATAAAATAGGAGGAATAATATGAGTAAAGAAAATGAAATAAATGTATTAGATGAGCTTAATAAAGGCGCATGTATGGGGATGGATGCTATTCATTTTATTATTGATAAAGTAGATGATGAAGAGTTTCATAATGAGTTAGAAAGACAGTATAATGGTTATAAGAAAATATCAGATAAAATTTGTGAATTATATCCAGAATATAGTCGTGGAGAACCACATGAAACTAGTACGATGAATAAGATGATGACTTGGTATGGAATAGAGATGAGAACACTTCTTGATAAAAGTAATTCTAAAATAGCTGAATTATTACTACAAGGAACTAATATGGGGATAATAGAAGGAAGAAAACTATTAAATCATAAAAATACTGATAAAGAAGTAGAGAAATTAGTTAGTGAATATGTAAAAAATCAAGAAGAAGCTGTTGAACAATTAAAACAATTTTTATAGGAGGATATTATGAATTATAATAAAGTACCAAACATAATAACAGGTAAGGATTTAGATTATTTAAGTGATATGTTTAATTGGAATTATGGAGCTTTTAAATCTAATTATAATAGTATAAATGAAGTAACTGATACAGAAATAAAAGAAATAATAGAAAGAAGTACAAATATATTTAAAGAATCTATTTTAAGTGTTTTAAATATATTAGCAAGTGGAGGAGCAAATGAATAATCAAATACAAAATAACAAAACGGAAGTACCAACAGGAACTAAATTAAATGATAAAGATTATCTTAATTCATTACTTAGTTGTTTAAAAGAAATAGTGAAAAATTATTCTATTGTACTTACAGAAGCAAGTAATGAAAATCTATATAATGTTTATAAAGAAATGTTTGATAGATATATAAATTTACAAAGAGAAGTATATGAACTAGCTTTTAGAAAAGGTTGGTATACATTAGAAGTAAGTGAAAATGAAAAAGTAAGAAATAAATATTTAACTCTTGATAAAGAATATTCTGATTTAGAAATATAAAAAGATGACTTGAATCATCTTTTTATTTTATCTAAAATACTTAGTTGTTTAAGTTTTAAATTATTATTTTTTCCATAACCAAGTTCAATATCTGGTTTTGTATTAACACCATGATAATCAGAACCTCCACTTATAACTAAGTTTAATTCATTAGCAATTTTTAAATATTTATCTACATCTTCATTACTATGAGTAGAATGGTATGCTTCGATTCCCATAAGACCAAACTTTATCATATCTTTTAATAAATATAAAAATTCTTTATCATTTAGTTTTAATGTTTTAGGATGTGCAAGTACAGGAATACCATTACTTTTTAAAATTAATTCAATACATTCTTTATAACTTATTCCTTTTTTAACTCCTTTACATTTATTGTAAGCATCTATTAAATATTTATTAAAAGCTTCCTTAACAGACGAAACATATCCTTTTCTTATAAGTAGTCTTGCTATATCAGGCCTACCTAAATTGTGATTATAATTAACTAGTTCTTTTAATTCTTCGTATGTAAAATAAATATCATAATCTTTTTTTATTTGTTCAATAACTGATAAAACAGAATTAATACTATTATCTTTAAGTTCGATTAATTTATTATTTAAATCTTTATTATCTTTATCAATATCTAAACCTAGTATATGCATAGTACCAATATCTACTTTAGCGCTTAACTCTATACCATTTATAATTTTTATTTTATTAGGTTTATAAGTTATATTTTTAATTCCTTCGACAGTATCATGGTCTGTAATAGCAAGTGTTCTCACATTGTTATTTATAGCTTCCTTTATTAATTGATCAGGTGTAAGTTCACCATCAGAATAAGTTGTATGTGTATGTAAATCTATATATTTATTCATAATTTCTCCTTAATATTAATTTCTTTCCTTCAATAGCAGCTTCTGTATTTTCAAAAAATTCTTTAGCTTCGTCTACATATTTTTCTTTTTCTATTTCTGGCCAAAAGTGTGTAAGTAATAATTTTTTTACATTAGCTTCTTTTGCAATTTTTCCAGCTTCATATGCATATAAATGATTATTACCTAATCTAGTTTGCCCTTTTAAAAATGTTGATTCACAAATAAGTAAGTCTGCATCTTTACTAAATTTAGTTAATGTGTTATTTTCATATCCTGTATCTGCAGAATATACTATTTTAAAGCTTTTTGTTTCTATTTTTGTACTATATGTATTTAAATTATGGGGATTTTTACAAAAAGTAATTTTAATTTTTCCATGATTAATTGTATTTAAATTGTTATAACTTGTAGGGGTTTTGTATGCAAAGAATTCTAAATGATTTTCGTCCCCATAATCCATTAAGTATTCAAAATCTTGTAATTTTTTTTCTATTTTTATTTTGTTATCCCAACCATCGTCATAGTAGTACGAAATACTATCTTTAGGTAAGTTACCACCTGGAATATATACTGGTATTTTTTTGTCTATACAACCTAAATTTTTATATACATAAGAAGCATAAGCTATACCTGAAAGTCCAGAGTAGTGGTCTTTGTGCAGGTGACTTATAATAATTATTAAATTATTAAAATCATTAGGAAAATTTAAAAGACTACTAACTCCTTCACCTGAGTCAAGTAAAACTTTATAATTATCATATTCTATTAAAAATCCAGGACAGTTTTTATTTCCTTTAGGGTAGGGAGAAACAGTCCCTAGTGGTGTTACTATAATTTCATCCATATTATTTTTTCAACTCTTTCATTTTTTCTTTAACAATAGGGTGTACATATTTATCTATATCTTTACCTAAATTAAATACTTCTTTAACCATACTACTAGAAATAAACTGAAATTCTTTATCTGCAAACAAGCAAATTGTATTTACTTTATTATCTGAAATATCTTTATTTATTTGAGCAAGCTGCACTTCATAATCATAGTCACTTGAGTTTCTAAGCCCTCTAATAATTGCTTTACATTCATTTAAAATTGCAATATCAACAGTAGCGCCTTTACCACTTACTACTTTGATCTTATCATTATCTATAAAAATTTCTTTTATAATTTCTAATCTTTGTTCTAAAGAAAACATACTAATTTTTTTAGTTGGATTTACTAGTATAGCAACAACAACTTCATCAAATAAATCACTTGCTTGATTAATAATATTCATATGTCCTTTAGTTATAGGATCAAAACTTCCTGGATATAAAACTTTACTCATATTTAAGCACCTTCTTTTTTATATTTTCATCTTTTATAATAATATCAAATTTATAATCATAATAATTAATACTTGCTTTTTCTCTTAAATCAAATTGTTCTTCAGAAATATTATCTCTTTTCATTACTCTTTCTTTTCTAATTTCGTAGGGAATATCTAATAGAATTTTTAAATTAGAGGAATTAAAGTATTTTGTTAAAGGAAGTAATATATAATCTAAAATAATTATTTTGTCTTTATTAGTTTCAATTATTTTATCTATTTCTTTTTCCATATAATTCCATGTAATTTCTTCTAATTTTTTCATTTCATTTTTATTAGAAAAAACTATTTTACTTAATTTTTTTCTGTCTATATTATTGTCTATTAATATAGAAGACCCAAAAGTATTAATAAGATTAATTTTAACATTTAAATCATTATGGGATTGATGACCAATTTTATCTATATCTACATGTATTGAATTAGGTATTAAACTCGCAATAGTACTTTTACCACTACCACTTTTACCGCATAAACAAATTATCATAATTTCACCAACTTCTTAATATCAATATTTTCGTTTTTATTAATAATTAAATCAAATTTATTTTCATCATATTTATATTCAGAATCATTACAATGTATTAATATTTTTAAATCTGATTTATCAAAGAATACAGTTTTATCTAAATCGTGTGATAAAATATTATCACTTATTAAAACAATTATTTTGTCTTTATTATTTTCTATAAATTCATTAGTTTTATTAGTAACAATATCGTTTACATAATTACGGTAAATATTTCTAGCTTCATTAAGATTTTCACATTCATCTTGTAATTTATATTTAACACTTTCTGTATCAATAATTGTTTTAAAAGTAGTGTGGTAGTAATTAAAAACTATAAGCTTATCTTTATAAACTCGTTTTAATTCATTTATTATTTTTGATTTATCATCCCCACATAAACAAATTACCATATTAATTCCTCCTTTCTACTTGTATTATATAATTTTTTATAATATAATTAAAATACATATTTATTATGTTTGTAATAACCGGAGGTTATGATATGAATATAGATTTTGAATTATATAGAATTTTTTATACAGTAGCAAATACTAAAAATATAACAAAAGCAGCAGAACAGCTTATGATAAGTCAGCCTGCTATTAGTAAATCAATTAAAAATTTAGAAGAACAGTTAGGTGGCCAACTTTTTATAAGAACTAAAAGAGGTGTTATACTAACTGATGAAGGTAAGGAGTTTTACAATTATATAAAAAGGGCAATGGAATATATATATAATGCAGAAGCTAAATTTACTGATTTAATAAATCTTAATACAGGTACTATTAAAATAGGAATATCAGCTACACTTACTAAAGAATTTTTAATTCCATATTTAGAAGAGTTTCATAAGAAATATCCTAAAATAGATATACAAATTATAACTAATATATCTAGTGAATTAATTCCTAAATTAAAAAATGGTTTAATTGATATAATAATTTTTAATGTTATAGAAGAAAGATTTGATAAAGATATAGAAGTAGTGGAGTGCAAACAAATAGAAGATTGTTTTGTAGTAAATAATTCTTATAAAAATTTATTAGATAAAAAAATATCTTTTACTGATTTAAATAATTATCCTTTAATATTACAAAGTAAGGGTTCTAATACAAGAATATTTTTAGATAATTTAGCAAGTACATATAATGTTACATTAAAACCTATAATGGAACTTGCTAGTTATTCTTTAGTTGTTGAATTTTCTAAAATAGGTTTTGGTATTGGATATGTAACTAAAGATTATATAAAAAAAGAACTTAAGAATAATGAATTATTTATTTTAGATATAAAAGAGAACATACCAAAAAGAAGCATAGGAATAGCTACATCAAAAACACATTTACCTTCTTTTAGCGCTAAAAAATTAATAGAAATAATTACAAATAAAAAAGTATAATTTTGTTTATACTTTTTCTATTTGTATTAAAATATCATTAACAGCAAATTCAATAAATTTATTAATTTCTTTTATATCAAAAACAAGAGGTTTAGATTCTTTAGAATTTTTAATAATTAGCCCAGCTTTATCGATAATAATTTGAATTTGATTCATAGGTATTTCTTTTATAATATTTTTGAAATTAGGTATCTCTTCAT
>JAZTXB010000113.1:0-4782 GCA_045636225.1 Bacilli bacterium | reverse complement strand
ACTATATCATCACCAAATGCTAATTTGCCCTTTTCATTTTTGATTATTGTTTTATTATTTAAATTTATTGATATATCTTTTATATTTCCATTTTCTATTGTTATTGTTCCACTTTTTGGTTTTTCTCCATTTACTTCTACTTTTAGTGTTTTATCCTCTGGACATGTTCCGTTAGTTAATGCGACCATACATAGATTTCCATTATTATCTATTGGATAGTCTCCATTTTCCAGTCCACCATGATTTAATACTGCATCTGCGATTGTATATTCTACTGCATCTAAATAAAAATCTGCTGATCTTAGTGTACTTGACTCTCTTGAGTCATTTATTATGTTTAGTACTATTGGTGTTGCAATTAATGCTATAATTGCAAGTATTACTATTACTGCTAATAATTCTATTAACGTAAAACCTTTTTTCATTCTATCTCTCCTATCTTTATATCACCATTATATTATCAAAAAAAAAAAAAACAAGTCATATTTTGTAAAAATATATACTTGTTTACATTCTATTATTTTACATAATCGCAGCTACTACATTTAGTTGTATCTTTTTTTGTAGTTAACATACTAGAGCATTCTGGACATTTTTCTCCTGTTGGTTTATCCCAGTATGCTTCTTTACACTTTGGATAATTATTACATCCATAGAAAACTTTACCACGTTTACTTTTCTTTTCTACTATTTTACCATCACATTTTGGACAATTGCATACTTCAGTAACTACTCTTTCTTCTTGTTTAATATATTTACATTTTGGGTAATTACTACAAGCAGTAAACTCTCCATACTTACCCTTTCTAATTACAAGAGGACTAGAACATTCCGGACAATCTTCACCTGTTTTTTCTGCTTCTTTTTTTGGCATTTCTGTAAATGCATTTTTTACAGCAGGTTCAAAAGCATCATAAAATTCTCTAAGTACTTTTACATGATTCTCATTGCCTTCTGCTATTTTATCTAAATCTGTTTCCATATTTGCTGTATATTCTACATTTATTAAATGACTAAAAAATTCTTGTAATTTATCAGTTATTTCAAATCCTGTATCTGTTGGAACAAATTTCTTTTCAGCTAAATTAGCATAACCACGTTTCTTTATTATATCCATTGTTGTTGCGTATGTAGATGGTCTACCTATACCAAGTTCTTCCATTTCTTTTATTAATTTAGCTTCTGTATATCTAGTTGGTGGTTGTGTGAAGTGTTGTTCCTTATTTATTTCTTTTGATACTAATATATTAGATTTATATGTATCAAGAGGTGGAAGTTCTTCATCTTTTGTATCTTCATAATCTTTATATACTTTTAAATATCCATCAAAATCAATAATTTGTCCTGTTGCTTTAAACTGATAATTATTATTATCAAGTATTACTGTAGTATTTATTGTAGTTGCACTTTTCATTAATGAAGCAAGTGCTCTATAATAAATTAATCTATATAATTTATATTCATCATTAGAAAGAAATTTCTTAACTGATTCAGGAGTTCTGTTAATACTTGTTGGTCTTATACCTTCATGAGCATCTTGTACATTATCTTTTTTCTTAGCTACTTTAACACTACCTATATATTCTTTTCCATACTTAGCTTCAATAAACTTATAAGTAGATTTTATAAAATCATCTGATAATCTAATAGAGTCTGTACGCATATAAGAAATTAAACCTACTGTTTCATCTTCAAGTTCTATACCTTCATAAAGTTTTTGTGCTATTTGCATTGTCTTTTTAGCATTAAAATTAAGTTTACTTGATGCTTCTTGTTGCATAGTACTTGTAGTAAATGGTGGTTTAGATTGCTTTTGTTTACTTTTTTTATCTACACTTTCTATTTTAAATGAATTAGATAAATTATTTAATATTTCATTAGCTTCTATTTCATTTTTGATTTCTATATCTTTATGATTATAGTTAAATAAACTAGCTTTAAACTCAGGAAATACAGCTTCTATAGTCCAGTATTCTTGCCTTTCAAAACTTTCAATTTCTCTTTCTCTATCTACTATAAGTTTTAAAGCTACACTCTGTACTCTACCTGCACTACTACCATCTGTTTTAGATTGTATTAATCTAGAAAGTCTAAAACCTATAATTCTATCTAGTATTCTTCTTGTTTCTTGACTATTAACTAAATCTTCATCTATTTTCCTTACATGATTAAAAGCTTCTACTACAGTATTTTTTGTTATTTCATTAAATACTACTCTATCATAATCTTTATCTTTTAATCCAAGTACCGTTTGCAAGTGCCAAGAAATAGCTTCTCCCTCACGGTCAGGGTCGGTTGCAAGATATACATGATCTACTTTTTTAGCTTCCTTCTTTAATTCATCTATAACTGATTTTTTTCCTTTCATTGGTATATAATCAGGGGTAAAATCATTTTCCACATCTACTCCAAGACCATATTTTCCATGAGTCGATAAATCTCTAACATGACCTTTACTAGATAGTACTTTATAATCACTACCTAAATATTTTTCTATTGGTTTTGTTTTACTTGGGGACTCCACAATAACTAAATTACGAGGCATAATCCATCTCCTTTTTCTATTTATAATTTATACACTATAAAATTATTTTTGTCAACACAAATTATTCTTTCATTTTTTTAACATTTACAAACAAAAAAAACAAGTTTATTTATATTTGCTTTTAGTTTATAAAATAATTTATAATTTTTACTTTTATTTTTTTAAAGAATAAACATAATTAGTTTTTTTACCAAATTCTAATGGAGAACTTGCTACTACCTCGTTTACTGAATAACCATTTTTAAAAAATTCATTTAAATACCAACCATTCCAATCATAACAAGCCTGTATTTCTGGTACATTAAAACCATTTAAAAGATTTGTATATTCTTCCACATTAAACGATATAAAATTATATACATTACTTAATAATAGAACATCATAATTACTATTAATTTTATCTGTTAAATAAACTATATTATTTGGATAAAATCTAGGAAATTTAATTTTTTTTAAAAGTTCTTGTAGCTTATAATAATTTTCTTTTATAATATATGGAATAATTGGATTTTGTGAATCAAAATAATACTTTTTATTAATTCTTGAAAGAAGAGTTACACCATCTTGTCTAAAACAAGTATCTATTTGCCTTCCGTTAGTAATTAAATATTTATAATAGGCTAATACATCTTTAGGAAGTACTTGTTCTAGCTTATTATATACATTTACATTTTTTACATTTTTTCTTATTAAAAAATCATAAAATTCTTCATAGTTTAATTCCCTAATAGAAAAAAATTTTAAGCAAAAATATAAATACGCAGATGGATTTATATCAAATATATCAACCTCTTTTGCCCCATTTAATACGCTAGAAAAATATTGGTCTCCACTTCCAATCACAGTTAGTACCTTAGCATTTTCAAAATTATATAAATCTTTTAAACAAGCAACATTTTCATTTGTAAAATTATATACTTTAAAGTATTCTTCTTTTTTTTTGAACACAAAATCACCAATTAATTATATAAAAAAAAGCATTAAATATGCTTTTATCTTTTTAATTGTTTTACATTATCTTTAGAAAGACCTAATCCTTCTTTTACATTAAAATCTATTCCTAATTCTGTAAATTTATTTTCATTATCAATTGCAGATTCCAATAAATATTTTATTTTTTTATATAATTCTAAGTCTGTGTTTTTTATAAATTTAGTAGTAGTATCTAATTGTTTGCTTAAAACATCTACATCTAGTCTTTCTTCTAAAACAATATATACTTTAGAAAGTAAACTTCTTAAAAGATTTATATCATTACTATTTATGTCTTTATTCTTCATATTAATATAAACTGAATATAATTTTTCAAAATTATTATACGTAATTAAATTATTACTATTATTATATAAATTTATAAGTAGAGCTAATAATTCTGTAAGTTTTGGCACAAAATAATTATTAGTCTTTTTTAAATTACCTTCTATTCTATATTTTCCAACAAAAGGAAAAAAATTAACACCTATATTATATTTTTTCTTAACTGAGTATTCACTTAATACTTCAAAATCATAAACATCATCATTTTTTACATATTCTTCTATTAAGTCAACAATATCCATATGATTAAAGTGTAACCTAAGCTTTAATATCTCATTATCATTTTTATAATAAACATAATCATCTTCAAAATATTTTTTTGGAGTTGGTTTAGACGAAAAATCCTCACCAATATACTCATTCATAATAATTGGAACAATTGAAAACATAATATACCTACTTTCTATACTGTTTTTCTGATTTCATTTTTATATTTAAAGATTCAAAAACTTCTTTATTGGTTTGTGCTTCTAAAAGCATATCTTTTAACTCTTCTAATTCTAACTTAGCTTGCAGTTTTTCTTTTTCTATAATTATTTCCATAAAATCTAATGAACTTTGAAATATATCATAATTGTATTCTTGTAATACGTTTATTTCTAAATTATCTATTATATTATTTATAACTTCAACCCACTTAATAGCTATTTTATCTCCGTTATTAAATTTAGAATAATAGTCATACATATTACTTAATCTACATAAATTATTACTAGATATGCCTTCATTGTAAATATCATTT
Organism: Bacilli bacterium; assembly: GCA_045636225.1. GTDB lineage: Bacteria > Bacillota_I > Bacilli_A > RF39 > UBA660 > UMGS1613. The sequence goes on along the minus strand of JAZTXB010000113.1, from coordinate 178 downwards.
ATTATATAAAGAAGTTTACATTTATAAATTCTTCTATTTGGCATTTTTTTCACTTTGCGAAATCTATGATTAAATCTAATACAGTCTATAATAGCTGAGTAATTAGTTTTTAGTAGAGAGTCTAATTTTTCTAATTTATAATCGCTATATTCTAAACATTGATTTAATTCGTACAAAG
>JAZTXB010000112.1:0-1809 GCA_045636225.1 Bacilli bacterium | reverse complement strand
TCCATATTAATAATTTTATTTATAAATTCTACTATATCATTTCCTAAAAACATATTATCTCTCCTTTATTAGCTTTTTAATTTTTTCTTTTGCTTTTTCATATCTATTATCATAATCACCACTAATTACTTCATATTTTATTCCATTATATTTTAAAAGTTTTTTTAATATTTTATTATTTCTATTTCTTACTTCTTCTTCCCCATATGTTCTAGTACCATCTTGTACCCATGTAACATCTGGTTCTAAAAACAAGTATAGATCATATTTATTCAAATTAGAAATACTAGTAGCTATATCATTAAAATTCTTATCAAATTCATTATTATCATTGTAATCAAATTTATAATAGTAAAGAGTTGTTAAAGAATCTGTATCTATTAATAAAACTTTATTAGCTTTATCTATTGCTTCCTTTTCTAAGTTTTTGTGGTCAAATAAAATTTGTAAATAATGTTCTCTTTGCATATTTTCAAGGCCTACTTCTTCACATACAAATCTTCCTGCCTCTTCAACATAAGATGTATTAAAGTATTTAGCTAAATTTCTAACTAATGTAGATTTTCCGCAACTCTCAGTACCTACTATACACACTTTTTTTGTATAATATTTTTGAACTATTTTTGGTAAATATTCAAAATATTTATATGGATTATTTCTTATTTCCGTTGATGATATTTTTATTTCATCTCTCTTAAAATATACAATTTCACTTTCTTTATAAAGACTTTCCCAAATATTTTTACCTATGTAATCACTACCAGCAAATACTGCATCTATAGGAGTTTCTATAGTGTCTTTTACAAATTTAGCCCCTTCCTGCCAATCGTGTTTATCTTTATCATTAACATTATCAAACATAGGAAATACTTCTACATTTTCCATATCATTAATAATATTTTTAATCCATTTTATTCTTTCTTTATAATCCACTTCATCAGGGTTATTAGTAACACTTAAAACTATATATAATTTTTTACACTTATTAGCAGCTTTTATTATATTATTTACATGCCCTAAATGAAGTGGATTAAACGCGCCTCCATACATACCTACATCATACATATTATCCCTCTTTCGCTATTTTTGTCCAGTTATAATAACCATAAAATGCATTTATTAAATATACTAACCACATAGTAACCATTATAAAGTCACCTGCTAATATCCACATAACTACTGTAATTGCGTCTATAATAATCCAAAGTAACCACTGTTCTCTATATCTAAGTAACATTAATGAATTAGCAATTACTGATATTACTGTAGATGCACTATCAAGTAAAGTAGAATTTCCTCCAAGTAAATCTAATATATATTTATATCCTAAAATTCCAATTGCACATAAAAGTATTAGTATAATACTATTTTTTAAACTTAATTTTTTACCTTTTACTTTATTTGTCTTTTTATCTTGATGTTTATTCCATAAATAATAACCTACAAATTGTGAAGGTAAATAATAAATAGCATTTAACATTACTTCTCCATAATATTTATTAATAAAAGCTATTATTATATACCCTATTACATTTAATAATCCCCATATATACTGACTCTTTTTACCTTTAGCACATAATACTACACAAAGTATTCCACTTATAGCAGCAATACTGTCTATAATTAAATATAACTTTGAATCTTCAGTATTTATAATAGCAAAATATAATGTAAATAATATAACACTTAGTACCATGAACCATTCAAATATAGTAAACTTTTTTAATATATTTTTCATACTATCACCTATATAAATTATTTTTCTTTATATATTCATAAACATCTCTATCAATTAATTCTAATATATTT
>JAZTXB010000111.1:0-5764 GCA_045636225.1 Bacilli bacterium | reverse complement strand
ATATATTTTATTATAAAGAAAGTTTATATAGTCTATAAATAAAAAGTATTTGATTTATTTTTAATATTAGAATATTATTAAATTAACAGGAGGAAAATTATAAAATAAAAAGACAATTGAGTTTAATGGAAGGAGACGTTTTTATGAACAAAGTAGAACCAAAAACATTATCAGGGTTTATGGAACTTATGCCTGATGATCAAATATTATTTAATAAAATAAAAAATACTATAGAAAAAGTATATCAAAAGCATGGGTTTTATCCTTTGGATACACCAGTTATAGAACTTTCTAGTGTTTTACTTGCTAAAGCAGGAGGAGAAACTGAAAAACAAATATATAGGTTTAAAAAAGGAGACAATGATTTATCTTTAAGATTTGATTTGACTGTGCCGCTTGCTAAATATGTAGCTGCTAGATATAATGAATTAACATTTCCATTTAAAAGATACCAAATTGGGAAAGTATATAGAGGTGAAAGACCACAAAAAGGCAGGTTTAGAGAATTTTACCAATGTGATATAGATGTGATAGGAAATGAAACTTTATCGCTTAGATATGATGCAGAGGTACCAAGTATAATTTATGATATATTTAAAGAACTAAATTTAGGAGACTTTGTAATTAGAATAAATAATAGAAAAATTTTATCAGGTTTCTTTACTAGTTTAGATTTACAAAATGAAATTACTGATATTTTAAGAATAGTAGATAAATTAGATAAGATAGGAATAGATGAAGTAAAAAAAGAATTACAAAGTTTAAATATTGACTTAAATAAAATAGAATCAATTAGTGAATTTATAAAAATAAGTGGAACTAATGATGAAATAATAACTAGACTAAACGAGTTAAATATAAATAATGATATGTTTAAAACAGGAGTAGATGAATTAAAATTTGTTATTGATAATTTAAAAAACATGAATTTAGATAATAACAATTATGAAATAGATTTAACTATAGCAAGAGGTCTTGATTATTATACCGGAACTGTTTATGAAACAAAATTAAAAGATTATCCTAATTTAGGAAGTGTATGTTCAGGCGGAAGATATGATAATTTAGCTACTTATTATACAGATAAAAAATTACCAGGTGTTGGAATTTCAATTGGACTTACGAGACTTTTTTATCAATTAAGGGAGTCAAAAATAATAAAAGAAGATAATTCAAGTGTTGCAGATATAGTTATTTTACCACTTACTGAACATTATGACTATGTATATAGTTTTTCAAATAAGTTAATGAAAGAAAATTTGAGAGTGGATGTAGTATATCTAGATAAATTTAAACAATTAATAAAATATGCTGATAAAAAAAATATTCCATTTGCTTTAATAATAGGCGATGATGAATATAAAAAAAATATTGCTATATTAAAAAATATGAAAACAGGCGATCAAATTGAAGTATCTTTAGATTCAATAATAGAAGAATATAGTAAATGCATTAAATAAAAATGATAGGTGGGTGTTATTTATGGAACAAATAAAAAAAGGTATTGTGTTTAGTAATGATATAGAAAGAATATTAAAGGGAAATAATGCACTTAATTTCAATTATGAAAAATTAGGTTTAAAAATACCAAATTCAACTTTTATAAAATCTTTAAGAGAAAATTTTGCACTATGTACAAACAGAATATTTGATAATGTAACAATAATATCTGAAGAAGAAATGCTAAAAAGAATGGATAGAATGGCAGATAGATATTTTGGAGATTTACCTATAGTATCACTGGATAAAGTTTATAGTTATTGCGATGAAGAAAATATGATGTTTTTAGATTGTACTAGAATGTCTGGTGAGGATGAATTAGTATCTCGAAATGATGTTAATAATAAATATTCAGTAAAAAATCAAATAAATAAAATTTCTATGAATTTGAAAAAAAAACAAATTATACTATTAGATGATGTTGTGTTTAGTGGTAATGTTTTAAAAAAAATAATTGAAGAATTTAAAAGAAATAATGTAGAAGTAGTGGGTATCGTAAGTGGGATTTGTACAACCGATTCTTATAATTATTTTAATAAAAATTTGGAATACGGAGTATCTTCTGGATATTTATTAGGTGAAGATGTTATTGACCAAATATGCGAAAGAGACTTTTATTTTGGTATTGCTCAATCAGGAATATCTGTAAGAAAAAATAATGAAGTTTATAAAGCACCTTATTTTTTACCATTTGGAGATCCTTGTAAAAGAGCTTCTATACCAAAAGAATATGAAGAAAGCTTTTCAAGAGAGTGTATTGATAGATCGATACAATTGTGGAGTGAAATAGAAAAAAATTCTAATAAAAAAATAAATATTTCAGATTTACCTGAAAAAATAGTTAATGTAGATGATAATGAAGAAGTTATTAAAGTATTGAAAAGGAGTATAAAATGAGAAAGTTACAAATAGGAATAATGGGTTCCGCAGCTGATTTAAATTATAGTGAGGAAGCATTGAATTTTGCAAAAAGTCTTGGAAAATTAATAGCAGAAAGTGGAAATATATTAGTTTATGGAGCAGAAAAAGAATATAGTTCTCTTTCTACAGAAGCAGCAAAAGTTTGCTCTGAAAATAATGGAATAACAGTTGGAATAACAGGGGGCAAAGATAAAAATATATACGGAGATTTTAGACCTACAGTACTTATTCCATGCGGATTAGGAATAGGTGGAGGAAGAGAATTTTCTTTGATATTATCTTGTGATGTTATAATTGCAATTGGCGGAGGTTCTGGAACTTTAACAGAAATGGCAATTGCTTATCAAGCATCTGTGCCAATCGTAACTATAAATAAATTTGATGGATGGGCTAAAAAATTATCAAATAAATATATAGATGATAGAAATAGATTAAAATGTATAAGTGCATCTAAGCCAGAAGATGCAGTTGCAAAAGCCATAAAAGCAGCAACTGATACAATAAATAAATAACTTAAAATTTTATATTTTAAGTTTTATATGGCGATATTGGTGAAGTGGTTAACACGGCGGATTGTGGTTCCGTTATGCGAGAGTTCGATTCTCTCATATCGCCCCATTTTTAAGGAGTAAGATTATGAAATTAAAAAGCGAAGGAATTAAATTAGTTTTTGTTAATAATGTGCATCTTCATGCTCATTCTTTAATGCGCTATAATTTTGTAATAAAAAAAACATATTAAATATTTTTTAATATGTTTTTTATTATATAAAGAGGTGATATATGAAAAATTTAATTATTAAAGATTTGTATAGTATAGAAGAAGATAATAATAAAATAGAAGATAGTCATATTTTAATTATTTCAAATAAAAATTATATAGAAACAAAAAAATATCTTGAAAATAAAGAGTATGATTATTTAATATGTAATAATACTTTGTTTGATAATACTGATAACATTTTATATTCTAATTATATAAATTTTGATTCTGAAAAATTTCTTTCCTTTGCATGTAGAAATAAAAAATCACCATATATAAATTTAACAAATTCAAAGGATGAAAAATCTTTATCAAGTTTCGTTAAAATTTCTATTAAATATAATTTCTTAATGGATTTTAGATTTATTTTTAAAGAATTAGAACAAAATTATAGATTAACATATAAATTTGAAAATGGATTTTTTAACTTTTATGTTAAAAATGGATTAAAGAATATTATAAATTTTTTAATTAAAAAAAATAATTATAATAATGTGTTTAATCATAGCGGTAATATTAATACAAAAAAATTAAAGGAAGAACAATATGTTGATAGAGTTAAATATGTAAAAGTAAAAAAATATTGGAGGTAATTATGAATATATTTTTTATCGCACAATTTTTAGGGGTATTAAGTATGGTGTGTATGATGTTAAGTTCATGGCAACAAAAAAGAAAAAACATACTGCTTTATTTGGTTTTTGATAATGTATTTTGTTTTATTCAATATATAATGTTAGGTGCTTATAATGGGGCATTTACTAATATTATAGGTTTAATTAGAACTACTACTTTTACAAAAAAAGGTTCTAATGAATTTTATAAAACAAATAATATACTTTATATAATTCTTACATTATATGGTGTTGTTGGTATATTAACTTATAAAAACTTATTAGGTTTATTTCCTACAATTGCATCATTATTTTATGCAATTGTATTGTGGCAAGAAAAACCTAAAAATATTAGAATAGGTACTTCAGCTATGTTATTTATGTGGTTATTATATAATATATTTGTTAAAGCTTATATATCTGCAGCATGTGAAGGTATAATGTTAATTTCTTCTATATTAGCAATTATAAAAATAGATATAATAAAAAATTATAAAATAGAAAATAATTTTAGTAGTAGAAAACTAAATAAAATTATTAAAGCAAAGAAATTTTTAGAATCACAAGGCTTTAAAGTAGATAGAATTCAAATTGATACAATATAAATAAATAATTGATTTATTTAAGTATTTGAGTTATTCTATTTATAGATAAAGGAGAATAATATGGAAGAAAAAATAGATGTGTTAAATGAATTTGGTGAATTTACAGGACAGGTTGCAACTCTTGATGAATGTCATAAAAATGGTTATTGGCATAGAGCAGTATTTGCTATTATAGTAGATAAAAATTCAAATATATTATTGCAAAGAAGAAGTCCAAATAAAAAGTTATGGCCAAATAAATGGGATGTAACTGTTGGAGGTCATGTAAAAGCAGGAGAATTTGGAAGAGAGGCACTAATTAGAGAATGTAAGGAAGAATTAAATTTAGACATTAAAGATAGTGAAATAAAGTATTTAATTAGTTCTACTTTAACATATAATAAAAATGGTTATATAAATAATCATTATGATGAGTGTTACTTAATTACTAAAGATATTGATATTTCTAAGTTAAAATTACAAGAGAGTGAAGTAGCTGAAATAAAATATTTTAAGGTAGAAGAACTTATAAATAGAATTAATAATAATTTTGATGGATTAACTGAAAAAAATGTATCTTGGAATTTTATTAAAAAAATATTAGAAAGTGATATTTTAAAACGATTAAATTAAGCAAAAATTTAGCAGTTGATAAAATAATGCAAAAGTAGAATGATAGGAGTATTTATGAATGAATTGATAAATAGAATTAATCAAGAATATTTGATTGACATTAACGTAATTGAAAAAAGCGAAGAATCTACGGTTGGAAATGTATATATTCTTTATTCAAAACAGTTAAAATTTGTAACAAAAATATATGATGATTTAAATCACGCTAAGTCGATGATTTTATTACATCAAAATTTATATAATAATAAGTTTAATGTACCAAAAATAATAAAAGATAAAAATAATAATAGTTATATAAAATTAAATAAAGATAAATATTTAGTAATATATTCATTTTTAGATGGAATACAAATAGAAAAAAAATATAAAAAAATTCCTAATACCATTATTAGAAATATTGCAATAGAGTTAAAAAAATTTCATGAATTAACTTCTAATTTTAATATTTATAATTTAAAAGAAATCCCATTTAAAAATAATGAAGAATTAAATAGATATTCCGCCTTACATTTTGATTTTACAAAAATGAATTTATTTTTAGATGAAAAAAATAAAGTTGGAATAATAGATTTTGATGATGCTAAATATGGAACATCACTATGTGATATTGCAATAGCTATAACTAATTTGTTTTTTTCAAAAACAAATGGAGTAGATATGGAAGGTATAAAAATATTTATAGATTCATATTATGAAAATGATATTGAATTAAAATTAAAAGAGACACCATATATTAAATTTTATGCTATA
>JAZTXB010000110.1:0-5378 GCA_045636225.1 Bacilli bacterium | reverse complement strand
ATCCCACGTTTTTTCAGCTGTTCTTGATGTCTTTGCATAAAGGCTTTTTCAAAAGAAGACAACTCTTCGCCGTTACTCATTCTGTTTTGTAAATCTTTGCAAATTTCGTCGTTCATGTAAATCTGCTGAAGTTTGTGAGTTTCGGTCATACGAGCAACATTTGCGGTTTGAGCAATACTTCCTCCGCATTGATAATATCCCTTTTCATTGATATATGCGATATAAAATCCGTTAGGAGAAGTTTTAGAAGATTTTTCACTTTCATATCTAGGTAAAAGTCTGTTTATATAGTTTCCTCCGACGTTACCTTGCATTGCGATACGCCCTTTATTATCAAAAGAATATGTTATACCGCTCGGGGTTGTATGTTTTTGTTGCGTTTGTGTTCTGACATCATCGAAATTGAGTGTTTTTTTAGAACCTGATTTGAGAATATTGTTCATATAGGCCTCAGCACCATTTTTTTCGATATATTCCAAATCTCCTGACAATTTGTCGGTGAATTTTCTGTCTTGTTCAAGAAAAGCAGCTTTAATATCATCTCGAGAATATTTATATATAATATTAAACGCAATGGCACGAGAAGATACATCTTCAGCCACTTCAATCGGCCATTTATTGCGTTCTGCAGTGTTTTCTATCATTTTACGATATAAAATACTGTCTTTTTCACTAATGGGAGTCACTTGATAGGTTGAGTGAATAACCTCAAAATTTATTCCCTTATATTCTCCGGTAATCAACTCATCAACAGCATTAGTTTGCTTAGGTGCTTCTGACAGCTCTATTCTGTGTTCTTCCGGGGTATCCTGTTTTTCGCTTAATTCTCCAGCCTGAATATTACCGCCTAAACCTATTACAGCAGCCGTCGTGAGAAACCAAGTACGAAATCCCATAATAGCAACTCCTAAATTAAAAATATAGCACGCATTTTATCACTTTTGTTTATTTTTGTCAAACATATTGTGAATCACTTTCTAAAGGTATAATATTTGTGCATTATATATGTTATGATGACAATAATAATTGTAAAAACTGCTTGAGATATAAGCTCATTTGCGTTCAGCATATCAACGGCAATATACATAAATACATAGTTAAGTAACATAGTAGTCATATATACTTCCCAAGCTTTTATATATTCCTGTTTGAGATTACCGAATGATTTAAAAACATAGTATCTTTGTGTAAATATGGAAACATTTGTTGATATTACATAACAAACTACTATGGCTATTTTGTACGAAATATCTAATACGGATACCAATAAAGCAAAAAAAACATATGTAAAAACAGTATTAAAACCACCCACTAACAAAAAACGTAATTTTTGCGGGATATTGAACCAAAATTTTTCTAATTTTAAATATATTTTTTTCATATCTCTATTCTACATAATACATTTGATAAAACTTATTTTCGTACACTAATTTTTGATTTACATCTGGATGATAGTTCAATTCGTTCTTTTTATTTACAAGAACGTAGTCTCCTATTGTTGGATACCCCAATTGTTTTTCATAGAACTTATCTTCTTCCCTTTGATAATATTTATAAATATCTAAGTCTGTTTTAAATTTCAGTTTCAAATCGGGATCAGCATATTTTAAAGCAGAAGACCACGCATAAGTTTTCCACCATTTATAATCTATAATTTGAGTAGAATACAAATAAACAACCATATCTTTATATTTAGCATTTGAAATTATATATTCGGCAATATCTCTACGCGATTTTCCCTGTTGCTGGTCAAAAGTTATATAATTAACAAGCAAAGATATTAAGACTGCTGGCACAAAAACAACCCCAAGCAACTTTTTGATTGTTATATTATCAACTATATACATAACACAAAAAACAGTAGGTAAGTATAAGTAATATGATAAAGGATAATCGGATACGGAAGATATTCTCATATAAAACACTATTATTATAACACTAATGAAATTTCCAATTATGCTCCCTTCTCCCAATAGTGTTATTGTCGAAAATTTTTGCTTCATAATTTTGTACAACAATATTGCAAAAGATATAAATACTAAAAAAAGTTCTACAGCATATATTTCAATCATTTGCATAATATTGTATTGATGAGTAGCAATATATCTATTTTCCTGTTCAAAAGGTGTTATTAACATCCAACAATTAGCAAAAACAAACATACTCCAAAACATCATATACTCAACAGGATGTGATAATATTGTTTTAATGGGAGAAAAAAATGAATTGATGGTTATTTTCCCTTTAGCAATAGATGAAAACAACATATATATTCCCAACCCGGCATAAAACAATATAACTGTTTCTTTTGTATATAAAGCTAAATTCATAAATAAAACGAACCATAACAAGTTTAAGCATTTCTTGTTTTTTTGATATTTTTTTAAGAAAAATAAACTTAAAACAGTAAATATGAGAATATTTTGTTCCGGATATATAATGTTATTAACCCAAAGACATGCCGGAGTAATACAAAACAAAGCTAAACCTAAAAATCTTTTAAAAACAGGAATAAAATCAAAGAATTTATATATTAACCATAAGCAAAAAATGTGTTTTAATAAAACATATGCATTCATAACATAATAGTTTCCGGATATTCCATAAATTATGTTGGTATCTATTCCCGCTGTTGGTGTAAAACGCCATTCACTAAAGACGGGTTTGACGCCTTGTTTTACAACAGTTTCAATAAAATCTATCGTCATACTATCAAAGTTATTAAATACTGAAATCTCAACACTATACATACAAACAGCATATAGAATAAACGATATAAATAAAAGTCCTAATCCATACCAATCTTGCTTTTGTTTTTTGTTAAAGGTATATTTATCAAAAGACATAAAATAAGAACATTCAGGTTTTGCAAAAAATGCTATTAACAACCAGTTTAGCAGTAAAATTCCTAATATAATCAGCAAGTATTTGTACATATTATTGTATGTAAAATAATATATCAGATTATTGTATATATTCAACAATATGTTACTTTTAAATAACGATTCTTGTATCATTTTTATCCTTTTTATTTAATGTGATATACCATGTAGAAATTGTTTTCATACACTTTATTATATTGTTTATCGAAATTATATCCTAAAGCATCAATTTTATGTATTACAAAATAATCATTAATTTGAGGATACATAACTGTTCTTAATTCATAATTAATCTGTCCCTTAGGCAAAAATTCGTTTCTTCCGTCAAAGTTGGTTTTAAAAACAATATTACCATCAGGGTAATAATATTTTATTGCAGCATTCCACCCTGTAAAGAACCACCATTTATGAGAAAAAGTATAAGGTAGATACCAAAAAAGTTCAATATCATTGTTTTTCTTGCTTTCGGTTATGATGAATTCAGCTAATTGTCTACGATATTTCCCTTCTTCTTGTATGAAATTGTTATAATTTTTATATAAAGATAAACTGAAAATTACAATAAAAATTAAACTGATTATCCATTTGTTTTTTATATTTGCAAAGATATATGCGGTGCAAAAAACCGTCGGTAAGTATAAGTAATACGTTTTATACTCATCCGGAAACGGAGCAATTGAGAATTTAAAGACAATCGCATAAATTATTAACAAAGATCCAATAAGAGATCCTTCACAAAATACATTTATATTTTTTTGCTGTTTTTTTATATTTTTTTTAATAAAACAACAAATTGCAACTATCGTTATTATTAATTCCAAAAAATTATATTCTATTAATTGCCATATATCGTTTTTATGAGTGGCTATGTAGTTTTCACTACTATCTTCTACCATCATTACATATGAAAAATAATAAATAGCCATTGTTAAAATCAACATATATTCAATAGGCATGGTTTTTATGGTATTTATTGGTTTTATAAAAGATTTTATATTTATTTTTTCACTTAATACAGCCTCTAGTATCAAAAAAATAACAAGTCCTAAATAAAATAATATAGTTGTTTCTTTTACATAAATGGCAAAATTTGCAAATAATGTAAAGTATAACAAATATATACTTTTACCTAAGCAAATATATTTACGTAAGAATATCATACTCAACAAGATAAAAATAAGCAGATTTTGTTCTTGATAAATAACATTGTTTACAACAAAAACTGATGGCACAATGTTAATTAGTGCAATCATGATTATTCTTTTAGTTACAGGTATAAAATTGAAAAATATGTACATTAATATAATACATATAATTTGTTTAACTACAATATACACATTTATTATATAAAAGTTATTTGTTATTGCGTATATTAAGTTATTATCAAATCCTGCTAATGGAGTAAATCTAATGGTTTTAAAAATAGACCAATTCCCTCTGCTCATAGCTTCGACAGTGGCAGCATTCATCAAGTCAAAATTATTAAACAAACTTTGTTCACCAGCAAAAACTACTATTATGTAAATGGATAATGACAATATTAGAAATATTGTTGCTAACACATTGTTACGAGATAAAACATACATATTTTTAGGTAATTTTTCTTCAAAACTAATATGAATAAAGAAGAATTTCACTATAAACCAGTTAGCTATTATAATAGCTACTATAATTAAGGCATAGTTTATCATACTATCATACATAAAGAAAAAATAAAAATATTGATATATTAATGTGATAAAATCATCGTTAAATAACGGAATATTTCTCATTTTATTACTTTCGCTATATTTTAAATCTTAACATCCATTTTAGTCTTAATTTTCGCAATATAATTAACCAATACGGATATTTTCTATAGTTTTCGATTTGTAAAAAATTTTTTATATCATTTTTAACTTTAGCATCAGATATTTTCATTAATTGTTTCTTCTTTACTGAAAAATTACCGCCATAAAGATGATATTTAAATAACACTTCCTGAATATTGCAAATTTTAAGGTCATTAGTTAAAACTTGACGTATCATATCATAATCTTCTGCGGGAGTATATTCAGGATTATAGCGAATATTATACTTTACAAAATCGTCTCTGCGCACCATCATTGATGAGTGCATAGAAGTGCAGCCGCGCAAAGTCTCTTTTATTGTAACATTCTCCGGTTGTCTCCAAACCCACCCCATGTTAGTAATCATTTTTTTTATCTTCGCATATACTCCTTTTGCCGGCATATTATTAAATAATTCTCCCCAAGTTCCAATAATAGTAACATCTTTATGCTTATCTAAAAAGGAAACTTGTTTTGCCAATCTCTCCGGTAACGATAAGTCATCATTATCCATGATTGCCCAATATTCACCTTGTGCTAAATCCATTAGTTTATTACGACTACCGGATATTCCTAAATTTTGTTCATTTTTGTAATATTTTATTCTATTGTCATTAAATTTTTTAATTATTTCTTCAGAATTATCCGTAGAACAATCATTTAAGAG
>JAZTXB010000109.1:0-19595 GCA_045636225.1 Bacilli bacterium | reverse complement strand
AAATATCCAGATAAATATATAAATATACAAGCTATAAACAATAAGAGTAATCTTATTTCTGTATAAATATATATTTGACTATTTAATCTAACTTTAAAACAAAATAGTAAAATAAAAAGCGATAATAGATAAAAAACAAATACTAATGTCTTATATAATTTATTTTTCATATTATCACCTAATATTATTATATCATATTATTTTAATCTTTTAAATTCTGTTTTAATAATTTTTCTACTTGTTTGTATAATTTGTCATTTGCTTTTTCTAAATCCATTTTACCAACTTTAAACGGTTTTCCAAAAGTAACTTTTAAATCACCTCTAAATTTATATTTTCCAGTTATTGCAAAAGGAACTATATATGCATCTGTTTTTTGAGCCATACTTACAGCACCAAATTTGAAAGGTTGAAGAAGCATTTCAGTTCTGTTTCTAGTTCCTTCAGGAAATATACCTATAGCTCCACCATCATTTAAAATATCAAGTGCTTTTTGTTTTGCCACAGGATCTTTTTTACTTCTATCTACAGAAATACAACCTGTTCCTTTAAAAAACCAAGCCACTTTTTTATTATCAAAATATTCTCTTTTTGCCATATAGTGTAAGCATCTTTTAGTTGATAATATAGTTAAACATTGATCATATAAATGGACATGATTTCCGGCAACTATTATAGGCCCTTCAGTTGGTATATTTTCTTTTCCAACTATTTTTGGATTATAATAAAGTTTAAATAAAGTACCCAATATAACTTTACTTATTTTATATAATAAAGGCGTTTTATTATTCATCATCACTACCTATATCACTTTCTAATTTTTTAAAATCTACTTTACCTATTTTCGTTTTAGGTAATTTTTTTCTATATACAAAATCATGTGGCATCATATATTTTGCCAAGTTCTTTTTACAATAATCTTTTATTTCTGATTTAACAAATATAGCATGATAACCTTCTTTAAGTACTATAAATGCTTTTGGAACTTCCTGTTTATATGGATGAGGTACACCTACTACCGTACACTGAAGTACTGCTGGATGTGACTCAATTACTTCTTCTATATGAGAAGGATATACATTATAACCACTTGTTATAATCATTCTTTTAATTCTTCCCTTACAGAAAATAAAACCATCTTCATCCATATAACCTAAATCTCCTGAGTGTAACCAAACATGACCATCATCATGGATTTGAAGTGCCTCATTAGTTTCTGATTCATTATTTAAATATCCCATCATAAGTGCCTTAGTATTTATACAAATTTCTCCAACAACATTATATGGATTTGTTTTTCTTGTTGCAGGATTTATTATTTTAATATAATTTCCAGGAAGCGGTATACCTATAGAACCACTTTTATTAACATCACCAATAGCAAGACAAACAGCTGCAAGAGCTTCAGTCATACCATATCCTTGGGTTATTATAGCATTTGAATTATGTTCTTTAAAATATGTATTTACCTTATCTTCCAAACTTTTAGGAAGCATATCTCCACCACTTATAGCAATTTTTAAATAAGATAGATCTAAATTTTTTATATTATTATTACTTATAAGGGCTTCAAAAAGTGTAGGTACACCTACTACTATAGAAGGCTTATTTTTATTAAACAATATATCAAATTTTTTAGAATCAAATTGAGGTACCAATATAGATGTAATACCTAATGTCATAACAGAATGCATACAAACACTAAGCCCAAAACCATGGAAATTTGGCATTATAGCTAATATACTATCCCCTACATTTACAGTTTTTAAACAAACACTTTCTTGAATAGAAGCCATTACAAACGCTCTATTTTGAAGAACTACATTTTTTGGTTTTCCACTAGTACCACCACTATGAAGAATAACTGCTGGAGTATCTTTTCCAAATTTATCAGGAATTTCCATTTTTGTAAAATTAGACTTTCTAATAAATTTTTTCCAAGACATATAAAAATCATTTCTTGGATATTTTTTATATTTTCCTATATTAATTAATTTATAACCAATTTTTAAGAAAAATCCCATTGAGTTTGATGGAGATACAAATATAACATTTTTTATTTTTGTACTGCCAACTGTATTTTGAATCTTATTATAAAACATATCTACCATTATTAAATATTTACTCTTAGTAGCTACAACAGATTCTTTTATTTCTTCCTCTGCGGAAAGTGGATGCACCATATTAGCAATTGCTCCTAATTTATTTAATGCATATAAAGCTATTAATGCTTCTGGTAGATTAGGTAAACAAATAGTTACTACATTTCCTTTTTTTATATTAAGTTTTTTAAACGAAATAACTGCTCTATCTATTTGCTTCATAAATTTTTTATATGAAACATTTTTTCCTAAATATCTATAAGCTATATTATTAGGATACCTTTCAGCTGTATTTAAAAGTTGTTTATACATACTAATATTAGGAATTTTAACATCAAGTTCATCATCAGTATAATACTTGCTCCAAGGAGCTGGAATTGGTTTTCTCTTTCTAAAAATATCAAATATACTCATTTATCATTCACCATCTTTACAACAATATCTCTTAACTTGTTATTTTCTCTTTCTAAATTATTACTTTTAATTTTTATTGGTTTTCCAAAAACTATTTTTAAATCTTTAGAAAACAATTTATAGGTACCGGTTATAGCAAAAGGCACTATATCACATTTTGCTTCATATGCCATTTTTACAGCACCTATCTTAAAAGGAAGCATTTTTCCTTTATTTTCCCCTTTACCATATGTACCTTCTGGAAATATTCCTATAACTTTTTCATTATCTAAATAACAATAAGCATTTTCAAGCACATTATGGTCTTTTCTACTTCTATCTACTGGAATTAAACCCATATTATTAAAGAAATGTTTTTTTATTCCTCTAAATAACTCTATTTTAGCTAAAAAATGAATATTCCTTTTAGTACAACTAATTAATAAAGGAGCATCAAAAATATTTGTATGGTTCCCTGCTAATATTATTCTTCCACTATTACTAATATTCTCCTTACCTATTATTTTAGGTCTATATAATAATTTAAATAATATAGTAATTATCGGTCTTAAGAATTTATATAACAGTACATCATTATTTTTCTTCTTCATCTACCATCACATTAACATTATATCACATTTTATATATTAATATCAAATAATAACTTTTTTTATAAAAAAAGACTTGAGTTAAACAAGTCTTTATTAATCAAAAAAATGGCGGAGCAGGCGAGATTTGAACTCGCGCACCAGTTGCCCGGTCTACACCCTTAGCAGGTGTGTGCTCCACTCATTAAAAACCCGTAGATTTTTTCTTTAAGTCTTTGAAATCCTTTTATTTATAAGACTTTACAAAGCATTACATTTTTTCTTTATTATTATTCTTAAAAATGGTAGCCCAAAATTGTAGCCATTTGTCTTTTTTTTAGCCATTTTTGATAATTTCGTTAAATGCGATGGCACTTTCAACCTTAGCACTTTCAAAAGTATGTGCATAAATATCATTAGTAATATTTATACTAGAATGTCCTAGTCTTTGGCTTACGGCTTTAACATTTATTCCCTTATGTATCAAGACACTAGCTGATGTATGTCTTAAATCGTGAAATCTTATGTGTTCTAATCCATATTTTTCAGTTATCTTAGTAAAAATCTTATAGCAAGTGCCCGGATTCATATAGCCACCTAATTCATCAGTAAAAATTCTATTTTCATTTTTCCAATTCTTACCTAGTTCCTTTATACAAATATCTTGCCACTCTTTATATTCTCTTAAAACATCTAAAGTAGCACCACATAAATATATAATTCGGTTAGATGAGTTAGTTTTGGCTTTCTTTTCATCTACAACACCCTTAACAACCTTTAATGAGTTGTCAATTTTTAATGCACCTGTGTTAAAGTCTAAATCGTTCCACTTTAAAGCGACTATTTCGCCCCTACGAGCACCACTATCTAAAGCAAGAGTAATTAAAGCCTTATATTTTATACACTCATTATCTAAGCAAGATAATAATTTCTTTACTTGTTCTAAGTCATAAAACTTTTGCTCTGACTTTTCTTTCTTAGGTTTATTCGCTCTAAGGTTTGGATTTTCACTTAATAAGCCATTATAAACTGCTTGGTTAAACATTACATTTATTATTTTGTAGTAATCATACATAGAACTATAACTTAATTCTTTACCCTTATTGCCTTTCTTTAACTTCCTATACATTTCATTTAACATTGTGTGTGTTATCTTGTTTAATTTTAAATGCCCTATGTAGGGTAAAATATACTTTAGTAATCGCTTATAATTGTTAATGGTTACTATTCCAAGACTACCTTCACAATATTTCTTTAAAAAGATTTGACTATACTGAGTAAAGGTTAAATCCTTAACATTTGCCGTATTGCCTTTCTTATAATATAGTTTTGTTAGTTCAGCATCTCTTATTTTAACTTCTGCTACTGAGCCATAAAAGGTTTCATAGTATCTATCTCTTTTACCAAATAAATCTCTACCAAGTTCAATAGTTATTCTAAACTTTTTTACACCATTTTTATCTACACCGACTTGTCTATACCCCATAAAATATGCTCCTTTCATTTTAAGGGTATAAGGACTTGTTGTCTATATATATTATACCACAAAAGCCCTTATATTCCTAGTAAAACTGAGAATTTACTCTCTTCATTTTGTTTATTTTCAATCCATAAATTTATTTCTTTTAAATCAAATTTTATACTACTTAATACCCTAAAATAAGGTATTCTTTTTTCTCTTACTAACTTTCTTATACCAGACTCTGACATATCTAGATAAGTTGCTAATTCTTTAATACCACATATTTCTTTTGTCATAATAATTCCTCCTATAATTATTTAATAGTGAGCCTATAAAAGTGCTCCTTTTGCTTAAGCAACTATAGAATACCAAGAACTAAAAAGAAATTCTCATACATAGCAACATACAAAGTGTTAAAAGATATTTTTTATTTTTTCCTTGTAAATAAAGAGTTTGTTGAATTCTAAATACCGGTTTTTCGGGTAAAATATGCTTTTTCAAGGGTATTTTAACTTCCTAAAAACTTTGGTAAGATGAAATCACAAAGGCAAGGAACCAACCTTTGAAAAACTGAAAGGAGGAACACAAATGATAGTAGATGATTATAAAATTAAGTTAGAAGTTATCAAACTTGCTATTATGAAACACACAGGAAGAGAAATCAGCGAAGAACTATTAAATAGATTTTGTAAATATCTAACAATGGAATATGAAAACAACACATCTAAAAATAGTATTGATAATAGAATCAATAGCATTTGTAAAACTATTAACACTAAATATGATAAATATATGAGAATTATCAATGCTAACTAATTTAAACAAAATTAAACAAAAATAGACCTAATGCAAGCGTAAATAAACTAAATCAGTTTAAATGCTTGCTAGGTCAAACAAATTAAATAAGGAAAGAGGAAAATGATATGAGAAATAATAAATTAAATTTAAAAGAATTAGAAAAGGATTTAAATGCACTAGAAATAATGATAAAAATGGGGTTAATAAGTTTGAAAGAATTTGAAAGAGTTATGGGAGAGATAGCAAAAGAACATGGGGTTCAAATTGTCCTAACTAAAAGAAGTTTATTAGCAAATCAAACTACAACTAATGTATTAGCTTAATCATAGTTATCAAGAAAAGATAACTTTTTTGTTGTTTTGTGCTATAATAGAAAACAATTTAAAAGGAGGTTTTTATGGGAAAATATCACAAGACATTAACTGACGATGTATTTAAAGATAGTGTTTATATCACTACTCTAGAGAAAGCACTTAATTGCAATAATTTTAAGAAAGAACACAAAGAAGAATATAATGCTATGTTAGATATATTCCAAACATTTATTAGAGTAAATAATATTTTATTTGCTGATAGTGATAGAACTATCAATGATAAGGTTAATGATTTACAAATAGAACTTGAAAAATGCTTGTTTGGCAACAGAGATAATGATAGTAAGTATCACAAATATAGTGTTAGATTTATAAATGCCCTACCGGACAAAGAAACAAGATTTTTATATAACTCATTTATAAATTGGTACGAGTATTTATGTAGTATAGAAAAATTAGGAACTATACCTAATGAAGTTGAAGAAGAAATGATAAAACTTGAGAAATGCAAATTTGATAATGTTGTTAGAAATGGTATAGACTTTGAAAAAAATAAAGATAGCAAATATAAGATTTATGTTAGCAAGTTCAATACTTTAAATGATGATAGAGAGTCTTTTAGCGAAACATATAAAAAAGATTTTAAAGATATGTATGGTAAAGACTTAACTGATGAAGAGTTCTCTAATATTGCCTTTATTTATGATTTAATTGCTAAAGCTAATAATGGTATTGTCAATGTAATATCTTTAACACCTGTTAAGGAATATAATTTAGATGAGAAAACAACACCTATTGAGTTGTATAAGGCTTATTTAGATTCACTACGTATCTATAATAAGAAAATAGATAGAATGGACGCTTTGCATTTTATGCTTATGTTTACTATGAATTATCAAGAGAATATTATGCCCCGTGGTATATCAGTAAACGATGCCATAAATAATTATGATGGATTTGTATTCTTAACTACTATGGAAAGCAAAGACATAGAAAAAGAATTTAAAGTTAATAATGACTTAATTAAAAAAATTATGAAAGACTTAAAAGAAATACATAAGATAATGACACAAAAAGCCACTTCTACTGAAGAAGTTATAGAAAATCACAAAGTTGCTTTTAAAGAAATAACTAAACTAATTGAAAGACATATTGATTACTTTATAAGAGTAAGTTAAGGAGGCTTTATGGAAAAGATAAATGTATTAAAATTAATTGAAGAACAACAAGAAACAAGCGACTTATTTTCTAGAAATTTAAGTAAAGAAGATTTTATGAATAGATTATATGATTTTTTAGATAATTATGTTAAACCTAGACTAATAAAACTAAATCAAAAAAATAGGATTAAATATAACCCTAATAGTGATGATAAAGAAACACTAGAACTGACTAGTAGAATTGATAGAACTATACCTCATTTACTTAATACAAGCATTTTATCTAAAAATTTTAACGAGGAAAATAGTTTAGATGATATTGAGGAAGAAATTGAAGATGATATTGATTTAGATAATGAACTTGATGAAACTAAAGAAGAAGAAAAGGAAAATATCTTTTACAATTTAGTATATAAAGATAGAAAAACAAAAAATAAACTTGCCGATTTATTTTGTGAATATCTAGCGAGAAGATACTCTATTGCCGACAAGACATTTGAATTCATAGATAAATATATTGTTCCTATCTTAAAAGAACTAAACGAAAATAAAAAAATATCTTTTGATCTAGACTCAAAAGATGAATACACTTTACTAATAAGTAAAAATACTATTGAACTATTTAAGTTTATAATTTGCGAACAAGGACTTCTTAGTGTTGCTCTACCATTATCTGGTGATGAGTATGAAGAAGAACAATTAAAATATCTAGAATTCCTTTTTAGAGATAACGAGGAAATATGCAAAGAGATAGCAACTGATTTTTGCAATTCCTTTGCAGAAGATTACCAAAACATTGATTTAACTAACATTAAACAATTTGACTCTAAAACTCTTGGTATAGTTGATTAAAAAAAGTGCAACACAATTAAGTGTTAGCACTCTTTTTTTATCTTAATTTATTTATATCAGTTTTTCTTAAAACTTTACTACGACCAATTATTTCTGCATTAAACCAACCAACACACTCGCTACCTTGTGGCTTTCCAAATTCATCAACACCAACTTTTTCATTATATTCAACTCTGCAACTTCCATTTGTGCAATTCATACAACTTTTATTTTCAAGGTGTCTTAATATAAATACTCGCTCTTCTGCTGTTAATTCATCACAAATTCTTTTATAAAATTCTGTTGGATTTTCAAGAATTCTATTTAACAAGTTATCTAACTTTGTAATAGAGATATTGTTTGCTATTGCTCTTTCCTCAATATCATAATCTTTCTTTAAATCATCATTGTCATAATACTCGGAATATATTTCCTCTGCAGTTTTTTCTTCCCTATATAATAAACCCCAATTTAATACACCAAAACCATCTTCAAATACAAACCAAATTCTTTGTTCTTCAAAATTATCACACTCAACTGTCTTTTCAATATGTTCTACAATATCTTCGTGAGTGAAATTAAAATCTCTCTCTACTTTAGCAATTTTTTTATCTATTTCTTCTTTATATTTTTTATAGAATTCTCCTTGTGAATTTCTTAAAGGCTCATATTTATCTTTCTCTGACAAAAGTAGCATAGCAAGTAGCTTCCAAGGTCTTTCTCTTACCCCTGTTTCCTTATATTCATTTAATTTTAAATTATATAATTCTATTAAAGTCATTTTTTTACCTCCTAAACAGATTATTCTTTAGTTGAATAATCTTTTGTCTTGATTTATGCCTATTTTCCCCAAATACACTATTTGAAATTTTCATATATTGTTCTGTATTTTCTATTTCATCACTAGTTTCTAATTTTTCTTTTAGACTTTCTATTCTTTGCTCTTTTTTTAATATATGTCTTTCATATTGAGCCTCTACAAGTTTATTTTTAAATTTAACAGGTCTAATACTAATACCTTTTGTTTCATTTAGTATTCTTATAAATTGACCTATACTAGCACGACTAAAACCTCTTATACATATAAAAGCATTTTGATTTTCATATATAAAATTCATAAGTGAATTATAATCGCCAATAAATTTATTTTTACTTATCCACTTATTATTTTCTTTTATATCTAAATAAATTTTAGGATGAATATTTGAGCCAAATTTCTTTATATAAAAACAATTTTTTAAATTATCTTCAAAGTTAAAATTATTAGTACTAAACAATCTACTATTATTAATAATAAAGTAAGTTGAAAAGATATATTCTTTACCATCATAAGTATTTAATACTTTTTCTTTCATATCAAAACCTCCCTTTTTTGTATAGTATTATATCATGAATTCTACTAAATTTAATATTTTTTATAAGCAAATAACATTAAAATTCCATATACCATTGTTTAAAGTAAATACATTTACCATCTTCATTTAACTCAATTTCATAAATCATATCATAAGTTGTTGTATCATTTAAAATATAATTGGCAATACATTTTTTATTATCTATGCAAAGTATATTTAACTCTATATTATTTGTATTTTGTCCTTTTATTTCTTTCCACATTTCTCTTATCTCATTAATTGAATTAACTTTTTCTTTAGGTGTTTCATAATAAACAACATTTTTATCAAATAAACTTATAATATTATCTATATCTTTTTGTTCCCAAAATGATTTTAAATCCTCACACCATTTTTCACACATATTCATTAAAAGCCTCCATTTATTTTCTTTTCTTATGCTTATCTACATCAAATCCATAAGCCATACTTGAATAATTTTCATTAAATCTTCTTTCAGCAAATTCCCCACCATATTTTAACGCTTTATTAATGAAATATTCTTTATATCTTTGTGGATTATATTCTTCAACATTAAAATAATTTTCTTGTTTATAAAGTGAAAAAAACAAATCTGTTAAATCTAAATCAATAATTGTATCAATACCCATACTCAATGCTTTTTCCCCAACTCTTTTAACACAATCTTGAGCATGATATCCGCCAATTACCAATTCATCTATATTACCTAATTGACTTATTAAAAACTCTTCATTTGGATATCTAGGCTCAAAGTCCATTTTTTTATTTCCTTTTTCATTGTATGCACTTGCTTCTTGAAATGATATATCGGTAAATATAATTTTATCTTCCTTAGTTGGAATAACCCCAAATAAATTTTTGTCAGGATATAAAGCAAATACAACTTGATAATCATTATTCCTATATCTTTTTGTTATGCACTCATTTAATACTAAAAGTGGATTTTTAACTTTCCAATTAGAATAAGTTTTATCATCATACAAAAACATTTTAGTATATTCTTCTATAGGATACAAATATAAAAATACTTTTTTCATCTATAAATCACCCCAATAAAAATTTCAAAACATTCAAAATTTCTCTTGCTATATAATATTATACCATACTTTTTTACACAAAAATTAACAAAACTTGTAGTCTATACCTCAAAATTCTACTATATATATGAGGAGGTGTTAAATATTAAAGACTTAATACCCTTAAAGGTGGCTAGTAAAGAATTAGGTATATCTTATAAAACTCTTTATAGTTGGGTAAAGAATAACGAGGTGTCCTACACTAAAGTTGGTAATAGATATTACCTATCAAGTGAGCAACTAAATTCACTCATTTTTGTTTTTGCAAAATCTAGAAATTAGCCTCCAAAATATTTTAAAATAGAATTGTAAAAATATTAAAGGAGGAATTTATATGTTAGAGAAAAAATATACAACTACTGACAAGTCTAGCATTTATATAGATAGGCTTAAAGAAAGATTAGAGTTTAATTGCTACCACATAAGAGCAAAAGATTTAAAGAATATGCTAGGACTATCTATTAGCCAAATAGATGAACTATTAGAAAACATTACTGATATACCAATAAAGAAATATCGTAAGTATTGCACTACTTACTATATATTTCCAATTGAGTTGTTAATTACAAATTATATGCTAACACAAGCAAGTTCTCTTAAGGTTTAAATCTTCACACAAACTAGCAAAGAATATTATAATTTAATTGTAAAAATATTATAAGGCCATACAATAAGCCTTTTAAGCACTATTTTAAGGCTTTCTACGTGGTTTTATGCACTAGAGTATATTATATATATTATAATACTACCTTACAAATACACCTATTAGTAGAGATGAAACGACAAAAATATGATACTAGAATTTGTATAAGAAAAGAATAAGAAGAACATCAGCCATCTTAACCTTATTTTATAAGGAATTCATCAAAAATAGATACCAATATATTGGTATGTAATACACCAAGTATATGGGCTCTATTGATGTTGTTTTTAAGCCGAAAATGGTATGTATTTTTACAAGGAGGACACCTATGGAACAATTAAAACGAAAGGAGATTAAAGAAGAAGAAATTGTATGTAGTTATGTTGATACTGAAACAGGAGAAGTCAAATATACTTTGCGTGAGGGCGATAGTATAAGGGTTGATACTAAAGAGCAAAAGGAATATAGAGCCAACCATAAGTATATTAAGAAAAACAATTCATTTGTTAAAATATATAAGGACACAATAGGATTACTTGCTAAAGAAGAACTTACTAAAAGTGAGTTCAAGATTATATTAACTGCACTTGCTTATTTAGATAAAACAAGTGGCATATTAACTGAAGATGGTATGAATATAGGAAAGCAAAGGTTTATGGAATTAGTTGATATTTCACATAATACCTTTACTGAGGGTGTAAATCATCTAATTGAACTTAACATTATGGCAAGGACTAAGTCCGGTAAAAATAGTGTCTATTTAATGAATCCTTTCATCTTTATGAACGGAACTTACATCAATGCAACTTTATACAGAATATTTAAAAAAAGTAAATGGAATACCCAAAATGATTAGGTAAATTTATGTAGGGGCATAGGGCTATATGTCCTTTTTTCGTGGAAAAGTGCGGGAAACCTACCCCCCACCCATAGTATAGGAGGAAATATGTTAACAAGATTTTATACACTAGCCGAGATAAGTGAGATGACACATATATCAATACCTTATCTTAAGGGCTTAATAGACAAAGGTAAAATTAAAGCTAAAAAGTCACCAAAATGTTATTTGGTTAATGAATATGAATTGCTTAAATTTTTAGAAAGTATGGAGGTTAAGACAAATGAAAAATAATGAGTTAAATGAACTACTTGATATGTTTGGACTTAAAGACATAGATAAATACTCTTTAGAGTATGATATCTTAATGAGTATGGAAAATGATAGTTGGTGGCTTAATGAAATGAAAAAAGAACATAACTTTTATGAATTATGTAGGCAACTTGAAATGGCAGGTTTTGAGCGAAATTGTGCGACTTGTTATTATAATCAATTAAGACTTGGCAAGAAAGAACACGGAATATTATAGGTACAATTATGATTTTAACTAATGTTAAATCTAAGCCAAATGAAATGGCACTTAATATCAACAATGATATATATAGATTACTTAGTGGTTTAAATGGTATAGAAGAATTTAAGAAATTACTTCTATGCACTGATTATAACACCGAAAGCAAAAAAGACTTATCTATCAACTTAATAGACAAGTTAATTGTTAGAACACCACTAATACCTAATACTGATACAAGTGCTTGTGCTATCACTATCAATAAAGCCTTATTCAAAGACAATAGTTATTACTTGCAGATTTGTATAGATATACTAACACCACTTAATCAATGGCTAGTCAAAGGTGGAATCCGACCTTTACTACTATGTAATTGTGTAAATGACTTTATGCAAGAGTTCAAACAAACTAATGGTGTTAAATATAGACTACTAGATATGTCTAGTATTTCTTTAGGTGATGACTTAAAAGGTTATAGACTTTGCTATCATACTATTATAGATAAATAAAAAGAGATAAGTTATATACTGAGTGTATATGCTTATCTCACTTTTTTTATTTTTCCATAAGTTCATAATAATTTTTGATTTGTTCCACATTATGTTTTTGAAACTCACTTTTAAATAATTTTAATAATTCGCATTTATGCTCTTCTAAAAGTTTTCTATGTCTTTTAGATAAGTCTTTAACCTCTTTTAACATTTGCTGTGTGATTAAAAGTTCTATCATCATATTATTCATATCTTCAGTTAGATTAAATCTTAAATCTTTCCACTCATTTTTCATTTCTTACCTCATTTTCTTCTAATTTTACTAGTTTTGTAGCCACTTTTTATGACCTATTTCCTTATACCCTTATTTTATATGACAACAAGTATAAAAATTGTAGCCCAAAAAGTAGCCAAAAAGTGTAATAATCGGTAATACTTTGTGATAATTTGTGATAACCTTATAAATTTTGATGAATTTTTCAAAAAATGAAAAAATCTTGAAATCCCTAAGGAAATCAAGACTTTAAAATCCAAAATGGCGGAGCAGGAGGGATTTGAACCCTCGCACCAGTTGCCCGGTCTACACCCTTAGCAGGGGCGCCTCTTCAGCCTCTTGAGTACTACTCCATCGCCACATATAGATTATAGCACAAATAACTTTTCATTTCAACATTAAATGTTATTTTTTTATAATTTAATCAAAAAAACTTAAACACACATTTTTTGTTTAAGTTTTTCTAATATTTTATGTTCTTTTCTAGAAACTTGTACTTGACTCATTCCAACTAATTTAGATGTCTCTGATTGAGTATAATCATTTACATACCTATTATTTATTAATTCTTTTTCATCTTCACTTAAATTGCTTAATGTTTCTCTAAGTAGTATTAAATCATCAATATTATTACTTTCACCTATTATATCTTGAAGTGTAATCTCTTTTCCATCCGAGCTTACAGGTTCATCTATACTTTTTATTTTATTTAAGCTAAGTATTGCTTCACTTACATAGTATTCTGGTATTTCTAAAAAATTAGCTATTTCTTCTATACTTGGTTCTTTCATTAATTTTTGACTTAAAAGTATATAAGCCTTTTCTATCTTTAAATTTAATTTAGATATTTCTCTACTTATTTTTAATCCCTTATCTTCTCTTACTAATTTTCTCATTTCACCTAATATATAAGGATATGCATATGTAGTAAATTTACAATTCATATTAGGATTATATCTTTTATATGCATTAATTAACCCTAAACAACCAGCTTGATATAAATCTTCACGACTATTATAGTTTTTAAAATAATTAGTAATAGAATAAATTAATTTTTCATTATTCAATAGTAAATTAGTTATTTCATCCATATTCTCACCTTAAATTTAGTATCCTTATCGCACTTAATTCATCTTTTATTTCATACACATAATTTATTAGTCTACTCTTTTTTAATTTTGACTTAATATTATCATTATTACCACAAAACAAACTCATACCCTCATTATTTTTACATAATTCATAATTATAAAATATTGAATTTATACCTTTAATATCTATTGATTTTAAATTAGTAAAATTAAATACTATATTCCTTATCCCACTTTCTTTTACTAAGTTAGTTACTTTTTTATTTAACTTATAAACTGTATCTTTATTTAAGTGTCCTTTAAGTCTAACAAATAAAATTCCTTTTCTAAACTCAGTTCCTACATTTAACATATATTCACCTTCCTATTTAATTTAGCACATATTTTTTTAGATTTATACAACTTCGACAAAACTAGAAAATCTTTTTTCCTTTCATATATATTATTCTATATAAAAATTAAAAATCCTTTTTAAAACAAAAAAAAAGATCAAAATTGATCTTTTAGTCTTAAATACTCTAATATTTCTTCTTTATTATTTTTTCTAAATTCATTTATGAACTTTTTTCTGGATTCATATAATTTATTTTCAAGTTCACTTATTTTTTTCTTTTCTATATTAGTTAATATTTTTCTTGCTTTTAATTTAATTAATTCTTTCTTTAAATTATTGAATTTTATTAGTTCTTCAGTCATAGTTGGTGTTAAATTAAATTTAACTAAATCAACATTATGTTTCATATAAACCTCCAGTCCGATTTATATCTTCTCTCTTACAAACTAATTTTATTATAGTTAATAATTTTAGTCAAGATTTAATTAAATTTATATTTAAAGTTTTAACCAACCACTTCACGAATATCTCAGAATTTTCTGTAATATAGCTAAAAGTTGACAAAATAAGATTTACTTCAATTAGTATTATTATTTTATCCTGTATAATTATAATTTATTACTAGGTCTGAAGGAATTGCACCATCCTCCCAACAATCATAAGAAATAGCATTCCAATTTTCCTCTGTTCCTTTGTAATTTATTGTTTTCATCCATATGCTATCAAATACGGAATATCCAATGTATGTTACACTTGATGGGATTGTTATTGATGTTAAACCTGTACCAGCAAATGCATAACTATCAATGTATGTTACACTTGATGGGATTATTATCGATGTTAAACTTGGACAATCATAAAATGCATGATAGCCAATACTTGTTACACTATCATCTATTACTAATTTACCTACAAGATGTTCAGCGCTATCATTTTGCCAAGTATCATGATTAAAACTAGAAGTCAAATCTCCACCACCAACATTTAATATATTGTAAGTTACTGTTTCATAAAGTTCTACACCAGTAACATCATCATAACCAACATATTTTTCGTAAGTAAATGTCTTACTTGTTAATTCTTCCCAAGACATTATTAACTTATCATTCTCATCATATAATCCTGGCGCTACTTTAAACTCTAATTCGCCTTTATCATTTCTTGTTATTAAGTTATTATTTAATTCCATGGATATATCTGTTATATTTCCATTTTCTATTGTTATATAACCACCACTTGGCTTTTTACCATTTACTTCTATTTCTAATGTATTGCTTTCTTCACCTGTTTTAGAGCATGTTCCATCACTATCCAAAGCTATTTTGCATATATTTCCGTTTTCCATTATGGGGTATGTACCATTTGCTAAACCAATTTTATCTAATACGGTATATAAATAAAAATCCATTGCTAGTAAATCACTTACGTCGCTTTCTTCTTCATATTTTAATTCGCCTTTTTCATTTTTGATTACTACTTTATTATCTAAATTTATTGATATATCTTTTATTTTTCCATTTTCTATTTTTATATAACCACCAGTCGGTTTTTTACCATTTACTTCTACTTCTAATACTTTACCATCACATACTTTATTAGAAAGTGTACCTATACATATATTTCCATCTTCTATTACTCTATATGTACCATTTTTTATTCCACCTTTATTTAGTGTGGCATCTGCTATTGTATACTCTACTGCATCCAAATAAAAATCTGCACTTCTTAGTGTACTTGACTCTCTTGCATCATTTATTATATTTAGTACTATTGGCGTTGCAATTAGTGCGATAATTGCTAGTATTACTATTACTGCGAGTAGCTCTATTAACGTAAAACCTTTTCTCATTCTGTCTCTCCTATTCTTTAATATTCTAATAATACATTACTTGGAGTAACTTTAGTTTCAAAATTTATTTTTGAATAATTATTTAGTAATTTAATTTCCGGTAATTCTATATCACTTATTACACTTTTTTTAAGTGGATAATATATTTCTACATGATTACTTCTTAACCAATCCTTAAATGTTTCTATATCATTTATTCCCTCTATTTTTATTTTTAATTTATCCTTTTCATACCAAAAATTATTTCCATATTCTAAATAATTTGATATTGATATTTCTTTATCTAATTTAGGATAATTATCTAACTTTAATGAATAATAATCATTTTCTTTTTCCCAGTTCTCTTCTCCTATTAATTTTAGTACTCCTACATTTTTTACTAATAATTTATTTTTATAATCTACATAATCTACATAATTACCTGTTTTTCTTAATGGTTCATCTAGATATATATTGGTTGTTACTGGCTCTACATATGGTTCATATTCTGTTATTAATATATTTGTTGCATCTAAAAAAACATTACAAATACCATATCTAGCATCACTTGGCGATATAACATCAAAATTAATATTGCTTGGAGTAGTCAAAGAAGAACTTGTGCGAGAAATAAAATTTTTATTTTCATCATACCAAGAAAAAGAAACTATATTTTCCATAGATGAGTAAAATTTAATTAAATATTTAGTATTTGGTAATACATCAAAATAATCTGTTCTAAAAAAATTAATTGAATGAGTTTCTACACCACTACTATTTATATATTCATTAACTACTTTTGTTGTTTCATCAAACAAATTTTTGCCGGTTACCTCAACTGGTATTTTATAACCATATGGCTCGTATTTTGTTATAACCTCTCCTATTTCTAGTTGAATATCAATATAATCTTCTAAAGGAACTATTAAATTATCAGTATTAAAATAAGTAACTCTAACATATTTAGTATTTTCGGAAGTTGTTAGTGGTACCCTATGTTTAGTGCTTCTTAGTAAAAAAGTCTTGTTTTCATCATACTCAACAATAACAGCAGATAAAAGAGTATTATCTGTTCTTTTACCCGAACAAATATAAGTTGTATTTGGTTTTACTTCAATATATTCTTCTGTAGTTACTCTGTAATTAACAGCATAATTTATAGTTCCATCTAGGTTTAAGTTACCTAAAACTAAATTTTTGCTATTAACTAAATTCTTTGTCTTATCTCCCACACTTTCAATTTCAACAGGTGTAATGGGTGTAGGTGTTCCCTCTTGTACACTATTACCATATATTTTATAATTACTTAATACCTCTTTTGAATTATTTATTATTATTGATTCTTCTTTTGTGTTTATAATATTTTTATCTGTTTTATTACATATAAATTCTCCATCATATTTATCACATAAATATCCATCTAATATTATTGAATCATATGTTATGTATCCTGATTTAGATATATTTATACTTCCACTAGAAGGTACTTTACCTTTTATATCTAATTTATTTCCTAATTCATCTTCACATTTATCATTACTACATTCAAATATTTTATTTTCTGTTAAAGGAGATTTATGATAATAAAGATTTACTGCTTTTTCTATATTATTTAAAGTTGCTTTTAAAGAGGTTTTCTTTGCATCATCTATTATATCTAATACTATTGGAATAGCAATTGAAGCTATGATTGCGAGTATTACTATTACTGCGAGTAGCTCTATTAATGTAAATCCTTTTTTCATATTATCACCTATTCTATAATTTATTATATTATTTTTCATAACAAAAAACAAGTTATATTTTGTAAAAATATAACTTGTTTACGTTTTTTTATTACAATGATTTACTGAATGTTTTTTCATAGCTTTCAGAATTCATTATAGCTTCTGAATAAAATTTTCTATCATCTATTTCTCTTTTTGCTATATGAGTCTTTGTTATAAACATTTTTGCAGCATTATCTAATTCCTTATGTGGAAAAGCGAAATATTTATCTTTATTTTCACCTGTAAATCCTGTTAAATAAGCATCAACAGATTCTATTTCATCATTAGTAACAGCACCTTGTCTTACTTTATTTACAAATACATCTCCAACTGATTCTATAAGTTTTGAAAGTTCAGTATCTTGTAAACTTCCTGTTTGTTTCGCCTCATTTAGTCTATTTAAAGCATTAAATATCTCATCACTTTTTCTTTTCCCTATAGCATTAATCATAACATTCCTACCTCCGCATCTTGCATAGCTTGTATTATAGGCCCTCCATCATTCGTAAAATACGAATTAAACATAGAATCCTTGCCAATAATATGACTTAAAAGATTTGTTACTAACATTTCTTCTTCTAAGTCAGAATCCCCTTCATTCCCAACTATATAATTAGAAAGTATCTCTGTATATGCTAAATTAAGTGCTTTTAATCTTTCATCTGAATTAAATCCAGTAAACGAATTTGTTGCAGTAGACATCTCTAAAATCGCTTTCATAAATAAATGATCTATATCATAATTATCTTTTAAACTAGTAGTAAACAATATTTCATTTTTTAACAAATCATAAGAATATACGCCTTTTCGTTCAAATCTACTCATTCTACCTATTTTTACTGTTTTCAATTTTCCATTTAGTTTTGATAAATTAACTTCAGGTAATTTTTTGTTAAAAATTGTTACTAACTCAAATAACTTTTCTCTCATATCATCATTTAAATTAGGATTACTTTGTAAACTTTCTTTAATTTCTTCTAAAGAGTTCATATCATCACCCTAATATTAATTATAGCATATTTTAAAAAAAAGAAAAGTATTTCTTTTCTTTTTATACATTTTTTTATCTAACTCTATGATAATCTAATCTAAGTTTATCAGCAACTGTTACTATAAATTCAGAATTAGTTGGTTTAGCTCTATCAATATCAACACTATTACCAAATATTTCTTCCATTAAATCCCAATTACCTCTATTCCAACTAACTTCTATTGCATGGCGTATTGCTCTTTCAACACGAGATACAGTTGTAGCAAATTTATTAGCTAGTTCTGGATATAATTCTTTAGTTATTCCACCTATCATATCAGGATTTTCAAATATTAAACCTACACCATCTCTTATATATTGATAACCCTTTATATGTGATGGAATACCTAGTTCATGTAATATTTTAGTAATACTAATTTGAAGATTATTATAGTGTAAATCTATATTTTTACCTTCTTTTTTCTTATTACAACAATCTAGTATTCTTTTTTCTAAATCATCAAAATCAAAAGGTTTTAATATATAATAATTTACTCCATAATCAGATACTTCTCTAATTACTTCACTTGTATTATAACTAGTTGCTACTAGCTATAATACATCTGAAGTAATTAGAGAAGTGTCTGATTATGGAGTGAACTATTATATATTAAAACCATTTGATTTTGATGATTTAGAAAAAAGAATATTAGATTGTTGTAATAAGAAAAAAGAAGGTAAAAATAT
>JAZTXB010000108.1:0-7080 GCA_045636225.1 Bacilli bacterium | reverse complement strand
TGTTTATACTATAACAAATAAACTTATTAATCCAAAATTTTAAAAAATTGAGGAAACTCAGTTCTTTTTGTCGTGATTATAATATCACAAAATTTACAATTTGACAAAACTTAGATAATCATACTTTTTGTATATAACAATGGTGCATTCACGTAAAATTAAAAATGGTGACCTATTTTTAATAGCCCACATCTACTATTATAATATTAATTTGTTTATATATAAAACTTTTCAAAGGGCGATTTTCAAAAGTTTTTTTGAATACAAAACCAATTACAAAACTAAAATTTCTTTTTATAAATCTAAAACTTGCACAATTAATATATTTATGATAAAATGTATTTAGTGAAGGAAACTTCATATAATATAAAAGGAACACTTAATAATGCAATGTTGAGTGTTGCCATATAAATGGGTGTCACCTAATTCAAAGCTGAGTTAGGTGATTTTCTTTTCATATTAAAACTATAAATAGTAAAAATACTAATAGGAAGATAAGAATGACTAAAGATAGAATTAAAAAATCCTTCTTGCTCATTTTATCGCCTCCTTCCTTTTATAGAATTTGGCAATCACCCAACTATTAAATGTTCCTACATATAATTATACCAAACATATATTTGTATATCAATAGTATATGTTTGTTTTTTATATTAATAAAAATAGTTAGAATTAAAATCTAACTACTTTGTTTTTGTCTTTTCTATTGGATATTCTAAAATTTGACTTGTTATATGAACTGTTTTGTTATCATAATCAATTATGGCTTCTGCATCATATGGAATAATGCATCTTGGGAAAGAATGTCCAAAATTCAAATTATATAAAACAGGAGTTTCTAAATCTGAAAACACTTTTTTATAAACTTGTTTATATTCTTGATAAAATTTTTCATCTATTGGTTTCCCAACAATTACACCTTTTACTAAACTTAAAATTTTTCTAGATTTTAATTCCATAAGCATTTTTTCTAATTCGTATGGAGAAACTGATAACTCAGAAGTTTCTAAAAACAATACTTTTTCTGTCCATTCTTCTTCACTTGGAAAAATATCATATTTTTCATATACCATTGGCTCATCCTCAAAAGAAGCTCCTGTTAATGCATCATATATACTTTCAATACAGCCGCCATATAATTTTCCACTTACTACTCCTGAACCATTTAAAATTTCATACCCATACACTTCTTTATGAGCAATTCTTGGTTTACCAATTTGTGATGCAGAATAATCCTCTCTATCACTGTACCAGATAGGGCTTGACTTAATCTGAAAACCATTCTCATTCATAAAATACTTTTCAAAATGTTCTTTAGTATATGGTAACATATCATTATCTAATTCTGCTATATCAACTAACAAACATGGACCGTAAAAAGTCGATAGTCCTAATTTATTTAACATTAAATGATTATTAGTGGTATCAGAATAACCTGTAAATATTTTAGGATTCTCTTTAACCGCTTGTTTAAATTCTTCATCTTCCATTAAATAAGGAATTAATTTATATGTATCATTTCCACCTATTGCCGTTATAATTGCTTTTATACTAGGTTCCATAAAAGCTTGTTTTAAATCAGCAGCTCTTGCTTCCGGATGTTTTCCCAAATATTCCACACCTTTTAATGCATTATCCATTATAACCGGAATCAATCCATACTCTTCTAATCTTTTTAACGCTAAGTCTAATTCATGTTTAGCATATTTTTCTCCTAATAGTCCTCTTGACAAACTAACAATAGCTATTTTATCTCCTTTTTGTAAACTACATGGTTTATTCATATTTGTCACCTCTACATTAATTATATCATGTATAATGTTAAACATAAAGATTTCAAGTTTAAAATTTTGAATTTTTTATGTTTTTTGTTATTATAACAAACATCGGTAAAGACGAATTATAACAGGTACTTCGAGTACGTAAGTGTGAATGTCTGCCATATAATTATTTATTAATTCGGTTGTAGATAATGGAACTTCGAGTTCGGATGATTAAGCATGTATGAATATAGGTAATTCAATATGGTATTAACCGAAATCTTAACGAAAGGAGAAATTTATGAAACATATTTTAAGTTTTGATATTGCTAAAGGTAAAAGTGTTTATTGTTTTATTGATGAATTGAAAAATAACATTATTGATGCTACTTTAATTGAACATAATAAAAATGATTTTGATAAATTGTGGAATATAATTAAAAATTATCCTAATTTAATTGTAGTTATGGAATCTACTTCTATTTATCATTTGCCAGTCGAAAATTATTTTAGATCTAAAGGTATTAATACTGTTGTTATAAATCCCAAACTTGTCAAGCAGTTTAAAGATACTTTAAATAAATCTAAAACAGATAAATTAGATTGTTTTAAAATTGCTAGATGTTATTTAGGAACTATTGATAATTTTTACTATAAGAATGATGAATATTTTATGTATAATCCACTCGCTAGACAATATTGGTCATTAGTTGAAGGACAAACTAGATTAAAAAATAGATATAAACAATTAATTGAAATTGTTTTTCCTGAATTTAATTTGATATTTAATGACTTATATAGTGATTTAGCCTTGAATTTTATACATGACTTTCCTCATCCTTCTTTATTTGTTGATAGAAGAATTGATTATTTAATGAATTATTTAAAAGATAAAAATGGTACGACCCAAGCATTTAGATTTAAAAACAAAGTTTTAAAAATGAAAAAGATTGCTTCTAACTCTTTGTGTTTTGTAGCTTTTGATTCTTTCCAAGTACAAAACTTAGTTCAAGTAATTGAAATGATTCAATATCATAAATATGAAATTAATAAAATTAAAAATCAATTAATTAACGAAATGAAAAATAAAAAACTGTTTAATATAATAAATTCAATTCCTGGATTTGGAGAGTTCTCTACTGCTTTATTTTTAGCTGAAGTTGGCGACATAACTAGATTCGATGATAAATATCAATTTATATCTTTTATTGGAATTGATTCTGTTACTTCACAATCTGGAGTAGCTGCTTATCATGGACCTATTTCTAAAACAGGATGTAAATTTGGTAGAACTATATTATTTAATGTAATTACAACATTAATACAAATATCTGCTAGAAATGATAAATTAAATTCTATATATTTGTTTTTTAGAAAAAAACAATCCGAAGGTAAACACCATTATAAATGCATAATTGCCTGCGAAACAAAATTATGTAAAATCATTTATAAATTATGTACCTCAGATTGTTTATACTATAACAAATAAACTTATTAATCCAAAATTTTAAAAAATTGAGGAAACTCAGTTCTTTTTGTCGTGATTATAATATCACAAAATTTACAATTTGACAAAACTTAGATAATCATATTAAATAAAAAAATAGAAAATAAATTTCTATTTAAATTAAATCTATATTTATAGTATACTTACTATTTCCTCTATAATTATTATTTTCATCAAAATCTTCTAATCCATCATAAGTAAATACAGTAAAACTTATTGGAGATGTTATTAAAGAAGGTTCAACTAAATAAATCTTCATTGAAGAAAAAATTGTATTTTCAGTAATATCTGATTCTAATAAATGACTATAAAATGTATTAGCAGGCTGATTAATATCATCATATATATAAATATAAAAATATGGATTAAAAGCATACTCCTCTGGTTTTAAAATAGTTCTTTCTATTTTTGTATCTCCTACATAGAAAGAAAAACTAAAACCAATTTTATAATTATCTATATTTGAATATTCATTATAAAACTTATTCCAATTTTCTTTTTGATATCTATTTCCTAAATTATCTATATTTGTATAATAAAAACTAAGTATAAATTCATTACCACTTCTCTTTAATACTTTATATTCCTTTACTAAACTTATATCATTTTCATATATACCAATTTTTATAGGATTATCATCTACATACACTGGGTATGTTTGCTGTTCTTTTGTTTCTATATTCTCTATTATTTCTTCTTGTTTTGAACAACCCATAAGTAATAATAACATTATTAATAATATTTTCTTTTTCATAATTTACCTTATTAGTGATGATGACGGTGCTCACTTTTTATAGAACATTTTTTATCATCACATATTTCTTTACTACTTTCTATTTCTATTGTAACATGTCCTATTCCATTTTCTTCTAGTTCATGTCTTATTAATTCTTTGATATTTTCTATATTTTTATCCACAACTACATGCATAGTCGCATAATTATTATATCCATCCATACTCCATACATGAATATGATGTACATCAATGATTCCTTCTATATCTAAAACAATTTCCTTTATTTTTTGAATTGAAATATTCTCAGGTGTTTTCTCTAAAAATATATTTAATATAGATTTAAAATTTTTAAGTGCATTTATCATTATAAATATAGCTACTACTAAAGACATAATAGGATCCAATATAGATATATCAGTAAATTTCATTATAATGGCACCAATTAATACAATTATCCACCCAAGAACATCTTCAAGCATATGTAGATTTACTGATTTTTGATTTAAAGAATGTCCATGACTAGTAACTTTAGCAGCTATAAAATTAACTATTACACCTACTAGTGCAAATAAAATCATACCATTATAATTTACATCTACTGGATTTATAATCCTTATTACAGCATTATAAATAACTAATATTGAACCTATTAGTAATATCGTTGTTGTTATAACTGCACCTAATACAGAATATCTTAAATATCCATACGTATATGTTTTGTTTGGTTTCTTTTTACTTATGTTTTCTAATATAAATGAAATGCCTATACTAATACTATCTGCAAAATCATGAACTGAATCTGATATTATAGAAATACTATTAGTTAAAATTCCCCCTATAAATTCAAATATAGAAAAGAAAAAATTAAGTAAAAAA
This sequence comes from Bacilli bacterium, assembly GCA_045636225.1. Taxonomy (GTDB): domain Bacteria; phylum Bacillota_I; class Bacilli_A; order RF39; family UBA660; genus UMGS1613. The sequence continues at coordinate 2,201 of JAZTXB010000108.1, read as the reverse complement.
GCTATTAATATATTTTTTTCTATCTTCATAATCTCTACCTCTATTTAATTATAGCATATTTATATATAAATAGAATAATTTTTAATTAATACCATATTTGACAATTAGTCTAAAATTTGTTATTATGAATATGTCAAGGAAACTTGCATATAATAAAAAAGGGAAATACTTAACTTTTGTGCGTTGAGTACTTACCTTAAAATTAAGTTATACTTAATCTAAGTAAAGTACTTAATCTATTGCAGATTGAGTACTATTTTTTTATGCATAGAATCATTACAGAGACTATCAATAAAATGATTATTACTATTAGAAATGAGATCAACAAATCCTTTTCCTTCATAATATCAAGCCTCCTTCCTATAGAAGTTGGCAAGTACTCAGCAGTTAGTATTTCCTATATATAATTATACTATTTGTATATGTTAAATTCAAGTAATTTTATTAACTTTTATATAACAATCATTATGTTTGACAATTAGTCTAAAATTTGTTATTATGAATATGTCAAGGAAACTTGTATATAATAAAAAAGGGAAATACTTAACTTTTGCTTGTTGAGTACTTGCCCAAATTAATTGAGATTAGTACTTAATCTACAAAGTTAGATTGAGTACTATTTTTTTATGCATAGAATCATTACAGAGACTATTAATAAAATGATAATTAGTATTAGAAAGCTGATTAGTAAATCTTTTTTCTTCATAAATATCAAGTCTCCTTCCCATAGAAGTTGGCAAGTACTCAGTAGTTAGTATTTCCTATATATAATTATACTATTTGTATATGTCGTGTTCAAGATATTTTATCAATTTTTAATACAAAATAACAATTGATTGATATAGTGTTGTATGCTATAATGATAATAGGAGTTGATAATTTGAAATACAAACGTATATTACTTAAATTAAGTGGTGAAACACTTTCAGGAGATGATGGTAAAGGTATTGATTTTAATTCGGTACTTAATATTTGCAAAGAAATAAAAGATTGCAAAGACTTAGGTTGTGAAATTGCTATTGTGGTAGGCGGAGGTAACTTTTGGAGAGGTAGAAATCATAAAAACATGGATAGATGTACAGCAGATCATATAGGTATGCTTGCTACTACAATGAATGCTTTAGCACTTCAAGATGGATTTAAAGAACTTGAAGTTGAATCTAGAGTTCAAACTGGTATTGAAATGAGACAAATTGCTGAGTTCTATATTAAAAATAGAGCTACTAGACATTTAGAAAAAGATAGAATTGTTATATTTGGTTGTGGTACTGGTAGTCCTTTCTTCTCTACTGATACTGCTGCTGCACTTAGAGCTGCTGAAATAAATGCAGATGTTATTTTTAAAGCTACTAATGTAGATGGTGTTTATTCTGCAGATCCAAAGAAAGATTCTAGTGCAACTAAATTTGAAGAAATTACATATATAGATGTTCTTAATAAGAAGTTAAATGTAATGGATTCTACTGCTACATCACTTTGTATGGATAATAATATACCAATATATGTATTTGATATAAATAAAAAAGGAAACTTAGTTAAAGCTTCTAAGGGTGAAAAAATTGGAACTTTAGTAAACTAAGGTTCTTTTTTTATTCTAATATATGATTCTCTAAATTATCTATACCAAATCCTTTTGATTTTATATAAATAATAATAGTAGATAGTTCCTTTCTTACTTGTGAATTTACATTAAGTGATAAAATACTACCTGCTTCTAGTTTTTGTTTTATATCTACTAATGGTGTCTTTTTAGATATTTCTATAGGTCTTATTGTATAATTATTTTTAAGCGTGCAAGCTTCTAAATTACTATCATTATTATCTTTACCATAACAAAAACTATTTTTTTGATTATTTATTTTCTTTATTACCATATCCATCCATTCATAATCAGAACTACTATAATTATCCATAAGCACCCCAATATTATGATCATAATCTATTAATTTTTGTATTAAATCATTATTATCTGAAAACCACTTAGTATCTACAAAAAATGTTACATTAATATTATAATTATTTATTATGTTTAAAATATCGCTTATATCATCTTCATAGTTTACTGTAAATACTAAACTAACCATTCTACGATTAGGATTACCTTTTATTATATATTTATCTATATTATCACTTAAACTTATTTTTGGTTTAGTATAATCATAAATATACAATTTATCACTATAATATCCACTTAATTTCAT
>JAZTXB010000107.1:0-3635 GCA_045636225.1 Bacilli bacterium | reverse complement strand
CACTTAATTTCTTTACTATCAGCTATATCACCTAAAGTTATTCTACCTTGCTTATCACATGTGACTTTTTTTAATATTGAACTATATAATATAAGTAATTCTCTTTTTTTTGCTTTTCTATTTCTAGAACTTGCTTCTTCTAACTCTAATTCCTTTTGTTTAATTTTTTCTTCAAATTCTTTTTCACTATGTACAGTAAAATATTCACCTTCATCTAAAATAAGCAAACTATCTCCTGGTTCTGCAAATGTATATTTAGGTAATATTATTCTTTTTCTATCATCTAAATGTATTATAGATTGTCCATATATACCTTGTTCTCCAAACATAATAATCCCCCTTAATGACTATTATTATACATAATATTTATTTTTAGTCAAATTAAAAAGAAATGAAAAACATTTCCCTAAATGTACAAAACTTCCTTTTTTATTTCATTTTGCTTTTTATTCTTTAAATCTAATAGTACTACTTCATGATTTTCTAGAGATCTAGGCACATCTATTACTCTTTGATTACTTGAACCTCTAAATTCTAAATCTAAACTTTTTTTAGAAATTTCAAACTTACCATCTATAAGTACATCAATCTCACTTAAAAAATTTAATATATCTTTTTTTCCACTTTCTAGTAATTCTTCATAAGTAAAACCAGTATAAGCCCAAACGTTCATACCAAGTTCATGTGCTTTTTTAGCAAGTTTTGCACATTGTTTTGGTTGAAACATTGGATCTCCACCTGAAAATGTCACTCCATTTTGACCTTCCAACTGCTTGAGTCTTTCAATTACATCATCAACTTCAACAAGCTCACCGCCACTAAAATCATGGGTAGCAGGATTGTGGCAGGAAGGACAATTATGAGAACATCCTTGAGTCCAAATAACTGTCCTTATTCCCTCTCCATCTACAATACTATCTATTTGCAAATCTGCTGCAAGTCTAATTTTCATTATTTACCACATTCTTGATTTGGAATTAATTCTTTTACTCCAGAGTGTTTTACACGATCTTTTTCTTCAGCTCTTTTACTGTTATTAAAGCGTTTTACATCTCCACTTAAATAACCTGTAACCCTTCTGATTCTTTCGAATCCTACACCTTCACCAACTAATTTTTCCATAAATATCCTCCTTAACAACCACAATTCAAGTTTTTTACTTCTTCAAGTGGCACTGAATCAAATTCTTTTCGACCACATCCAGGACACACATCACCAATAACACCCACATATCCACAAACTGGATCTCTATCTACAGGATGGTTAATAGCACCATAACCAATTCCAACTTCTTTCATTGTTCTTATAACACCTTCAAAGGCATCAACATTCATTGCTGTATTTCCATCTAATTCAATATAAGAAATATGACCTCCATTTGTTAAATTATGATATGGAGCTTCTGTTTCTAACTTATGTTTAATAGATGTATTATAATATACAGGAACGTGGAATGAATTTGTATAATAACTTCTGTCTGTTACACCTTTAATTTTCCCATACATAGCTCTATCTATGTTAACAAATCTTCCTGATAACCCCTCTGCTGGAGTTGCAATAAGTGCAAAATTTAAATTATACTCTTTACTAAATTCATCAGTTTTATTTCTCATAAATCCAATAATATCTAAACCTAATTTTTGAGCCTCTTCTGATTCTCCATGATGTTCCCCTATTAATGCTTTTAATGTTTCAGCAAGTCCAATAAAGCCTAAAGTTAAACTACCATGTTTTAGAATCTTTCTCATTCTATCTGTTGGTTTTAATTTATCTCCATCTGTCCATACTCCTTGTTCAATTAAGAATGGGAAATTATAACATCTTTTATTACATTGAATTTCAAATCTTTCAAGTAATTGATCACGAACAAGTTCCATAGTATTACCAAGTTCTTCATAGAAACCTTCCATATCAGCTTTATCTCTTTCTTTTAAACAAACACCATGTTTAATAGCTATTCTTGGTAAATTTATTGAAGTAAATGATAAATTACCTCTTCCCCCTGTAGTTTGATTATTAGGATCTGTAATATCACTCATTACACGAGTTCTACAACCCATGTATCCAACTTCAGTTCTATAATCTCCAGGTTTATAAAAAGATAAATTAAATGGAGCATCTAAGAATGAGAAATTAGGAAATAATCTTCTCGATGATACCTCACATGATTTTCTAAATATATCATAATTTGGATCATCAAAATTGTAATTTATTCCTTCTTTTACTTTAAAAATTGAAACAGGGAATATTGGAGTTTCCCCTTTTCCAAGACCTTCATCTGTTGCCTTTAAAAAGTTTAGTGAAACCATTCTTCCTTCAGGACTTATATCAGTACCAAAATTTATTGAAGAGAATGGTACTTGTGCTCCAGCTCTAGAATGCATTGTATTTAAATTATGTATAAATGCTTCCATAGCTTGAAATGTAATTCTATCTGTTTTATCAATTGCTTTTTCATAAGCAAGTTCAAATAATCTTTTTAGTTGATCAGACTCTTTATATATAGGAGCAAATATTTCTATACTGAAATTAATACTTTCAAGCTTATCTATTTCTCTAGCAACCCTATCCATACTAATATGACTAAGTAAACCTTGTAAATCTAAATAATCACTTACTTGTTGTTTAAATTGTTTTTTAAATGTCATTAATACACCAGGTGCCATAAAATAATCAAATGCAGGAATACTTTGTCCACCATGTTGATCATTTTGATTTGCTTGAATTGCTATTGCAGCAAGAGCACTAAAAGACGAAATATCTTTTGGTGGTCTTAAATATCCATGTCCTGTTGAAAAACCTTTTTTAAATAATCTATCAAGTTCTATTTGCATACAAGTAGTTGTTCCCATAGGAAGGAAATCCATATCATGAATATGTATTTCTCCATCATCATGAGCATCTGCAAATTTCTTTTTCATTAAATATGATTTAGCAAATTCTTTTGAAACTGTACTACCATACTGTAGCATAGTTCCCATAGCAGTATCTCCATCAACATTTGCATTTTCTCTTTTTGTATCATCCTCTGATGCAGATTTAAGTCCTAAACCTTCAATAGTTTTTAAGAATTTATGCATTCTTTTATCATCAACAAACATTTCTCTTGATTTAGCACGTCTTTCACGATACTCAGCAAACGAATCATGTACTTCTTGATATCCTTTTTTAGTAAATGATTCTTCTATTAAATCTTGAATTTCTTCGATTTTTATTTTATCTGTATATTTTTTTTCAATAGTTTTTATAACATCGTCATAAACTTTTTTTATATCTTTTTCATCGTAAACATATTTACCTGTTTCTTCATCTTGTTCATTTACATTATCAAAACCTTTTTTTATTGCAAGCGCTATTTTAGTACCATCAAAATCAACTTTTTTACCATTTCTTTTGATTACTATTAATCCAACTTTTTCTTCTGTTTCTATCATACTACATCTCCTATCTTGTTATACAATTTAAGTATAGCATTACACGTTTCAAAAATCAATATTTTTACAAAAAAATCTTTTTTTATTTTTTGTCGTTTTTTTATTTTTTTGCTTTTTAATTTTATATTTTTATTAAAAGCCCTTATTTTTCAACAAATATCATTTTTATTTTTTTTAAAAAAAGAATGTTTTAAAAAAACA
>JAZTXB010000106.1:0-7817 GCA_045636225.1 Bacilli bacterium | reverse complement strand
TTAAGAGTTATCATATCATACATTTTATGTACTCTATATGAATTTATTGTATATTCTAAGTTATTTATATAAATTTTATTATTTATTTTAAACACATCTTTTTTATATTTAAAATCACTAATAATTTTTACTTCACCCTTTAAACCGTGAGTATTAACAAGTTTACCTATATATATTAAATTCATATTTCACCTACTTATCTAATTCATATAAAATTATACTAGTAGCAACACCTACATTTAAACTTTCACAAGCATTATTCATATCAATATAAATATATTCACTGCATAAATCAAGAATATTAAGCTTTACCCCATTTCCTTCATTACCCATTATTATAGCAAATTTTTCGCATCTTTCAACATTTTTTAAACTTTTTCCACCATTTACCTTAGTACCATATACTTTATAGCCATTCTCTTTTAAATTTTTAATTAAAATCTCTATATTTCTTTCTATAATATTTATATTAAAAACCATACCTTGTGTAGCTCTAAGTACTTTAGAATTATATACATCTACCGTATCTTTACTAACTACTATAGTATCTATATTAAAAGCAACTGAGCTTCTAATAATTGTCCCAAGATTACCAGGGTCTTGTACTCCATCTAATATTAATATTTTATTACCTAGTTCTTTTTCTTTTAATTTACTACATATACCCATTATTTTTTGAGGATTAGTAAGTTCACTTATATATTTTAGAACATTATTTGTCACATAACTAGTTTCAATATCTAATTTAAAATCAGTATTTTCTTCTAATATTAATTCTTTAAGAATTCCCTTCTTATAAGCTTCTAAAACAATATGTTCACCCTCTATTAAAAACTCATCAAATTCATCTCTATATTTTTTATTATTTAATTTTTTTATATTTTTAATTTTTTTATTATCAATAGAAGAATAAACCATTAATATCACCTATTTAATTATACTATAATTTTTTTAATAAAAAAAGAATCAAAGTTAAATTTTTGAATCTTTATTCAATTGTTGTAAGTTCAGTTTGGGGGAGTGTTATAACAGGACGAACACCATGAGAGTATTTATTAAGAACATAATTGTTCATCACAGTGCCATCAGAGTACACACGCCATGCTACATCAGAATAGACAGAATCAGAAGAAAGGCTCCAATAACCTAGAATATTGTTTATATTATTTACAGGCTGTGTTCCTGAACCATACCAATAAGACTCATTTAAATATTCATATAAAAAATCATTACTTCCATTTGAACTTGCTATTTCACTTTTATACGGCATTCTTGCTTTTAAATTTGTATAGTTAGCTGTTACTGTAACTCCATCTTTATGTATTATCTTTGTTATATTATCCTCTGTTACTATTCGTCCGTATCCATAATCACCTGTTTCTGAATAATTAATTACAATATTTTGTATATTGGCCCAATCTTTTGTCGCTTCATGTAAAAAGTTCATTGCCGTAATTGGTCCTTTATTATTATTACCATGTTCACTAAAATTTGAATCATCATTGTAATCCTCTTGTGATACCCATGGTACTATATTATATATACCTCCATTATCAGGAGCTTCAATCATAGATATTTTTTTCGTTGTTGGCGTTCCATCACTATTTATATTTCTATCCATTATTAAATTTATCGACTCATCCTCATTACTACTTAAAACGTAGAAATTATACATTGTTCCAGTTTTTACTTCACACTCGTATTTAGCACCTACTTCAAATCCTTTTTTTATAGAATCATTTGATAAAGTACAGATTGTTCTATAAAAATATGGGCAATTATCTACATCATCTGGATTAACTTCATAATTTATCTTTGAGGTCTCATAATATTTCGAATTATTTAATGATATTTTTATTTTAATGTTATTTGAAAAATTTTTTTCTGTTTTTGGATTATTTATTTCAGAATCTATAAGTCCATATTCTTTTAAATCTTTAAGAGTTATATAACCACAATCATAGTAATCAAAAAAATAATTAGTGTTATCTACATACCAGGCCCTAGCAGCTTCTTTTATACTAGAGATTTGTGCTTGATATAAATCATTTTTTGAATCCTTTACAACACTTCCAACAGAAGTCCCAGCAAGTACCACAAGAATTGATAGTATTATTATTACTGCAAGCAATTCTACTAATGTAAATCCCTTATTATTCATATTATCATCTACTCTCTTCTAATATTATACAAAAAATAAGACACTTTTTCAAGCATCTTATCTTTAAATTATAATTCTAATGTTATAACTGGACGTACACCTAAGTAAGTAGTAATTTCACGTACATCACGAATTCCATCACTTAATACAGCCCAAACTCTTGTAGAAGTATCAACTTCTGACAAAAAGGTCCAATAACCATATATTCCACTTATATTATTTATTGGTTTCGTTTCTGAACCAGACCAATTCGAATTATCTAAATTTTCATATGAATATTCGTTTGCTCCATTTGAAGAATCTATCTCACTTAGATAAGGCAGTCTCGCCTTTAAGTTTGTATAGCCAATCTGATCGTTTAATACTAATACCTGTGTACCATCTTTCTTCGTTAATATTGTTATATTATCAGTGGTTACTATTGAACCATATCCGTTCGCCCCTGTATTACCTTCATCTGTATAATTCATTACAATATTAGGTATATTTATCCAACTCATTGTTGCATTATACAAATAATCGAGAGCTAAAACAGGTCCATCAAAGTTAGAACCAGTTGAATTCCAACTAATCATACATTTATCTTCTTTGCTTGCATCTGTTGGTGTTCCATCAGAACACATATTCCTATCCATTATTAAATTAGTCGAGCCATCATTATTATGAGATAATACATAAAAATTATACTTTGTTTCAGTTTTGACCTCACACTCATATTTTGAACCTATAGTATTTTCTTCTCCACTTACTAATGTACATATAGTTGGATATATCTCTATACATGAAGAAACATTATTCGCATCCACTTCATAATCTGTTTTTAAAAAACCTTCACTATTTACTTTAGAAGTTATTTTTATATACATATTATCTGAAAAATTTTTATTAGTTTTTGGATTAACTACATCACCTTCTAAAAGACCATATTTTTTTAGGTTTTTTAATGTTATATAACTACACTTTCCATCCTCAGGAAGTTTATCTAAATTTTCCGCACCCCATGTTTTAGCAGCACTTTCTATTAATTCTAGTTGAGCATTATATAAATCGCTTTTAGAATTTCTAACCACATTAGTAACTGAAGAATTAGCAACTAATGCAAGTAAAGCAAGTATTACTATTACTGCAAGTAATTCTACTAATGTAAACCCTTTTTTATTCATATCATCATCTACTTTCACATTATTATTATATAAAAAAAAACACTTTTTTTCAAGTGTTTTAATCACGATATTCAAATTCATATTCTAGAATTCGAACTATATCCCCTTCTTCAATTCCCATTTCTTTTAACTTATCATCAATTCCTAATTTTCTTAATTTTTTTGAAAATCTAGCAAACGCTTCATCACTAGCAAACCAAGTCATCTTTAGCATTTTTTCTATTTCTTCGCCTGTTACTACAAAAGTATTTCCATCTTTATAAATTCTAAAAGGTTGTTCTTTTTTAAATTTATAAAGTACATGGCTTTCAAATTTTTCATCCTCATATAAGGGTTGTTTTTCTATCTTATCAAGCATATCCGCAAGTTTTACTAGTACTTTATCTAGTCCTTCACCCGTTTCGGCACTTATTTCATAAATTTCACAATCTATTTCTTTTTTAAAGTTGTCTAAATTCTCTTTAGCTCCTGGAATATCCATTTTATTAGCTATTATTATTTGTGGCTTATCCATTATTTTTTTATTAAAGCTTTCTAATTCTTTATTTATTATTTTATAATCTTCTACTGGATTTCTTCCTTCAAAAGCAGACATATCTATAATATGCGCAATTACTCTAGTTCTTTCTATATGCTTTAAGAATTTATCCCCTAAACCTTCACCAAGAGAAGCTCCTTCTATAAGACCAGGTAAATCAGCAACTACAAAAGATCTATTATCTTTTGTTTTTACTACCCCAAGATTAGGTGTAAGAGTTGTGAAATGATAAGCAGCTATCTTTGGTTTAGCAGCACTTACCTTACTTATAAACGTACTTTTCCCTACACTAGGAAGTCCTACAAGTCCAACATCAGCTAGTAATTTTAATTCTACTTTAACTTTTTTTTCTTCTCCAGGTTCTCCGTTTTCGCAAAAAGCAGGTGCAGGATTATTACGAGTTGCAAAAGCCATATTACCACGACCTCCGCGTCCTCCATATGCAGCTACTACCCTATCTCCTTTTTTAGTTAAATCTCCTATAATCAAATTAGTATCTGTATCAGTAATTACTGTACCTATTGGAACCTTTATTATAAGATCTTCTGCATTTTTTCCATTCATAGCCTTACCTTGGCCATGTTCTCCTTGAGAAGCTTTATATAATTTTTTATATCTTAAATCAATTAAAGTATTTAATCCTTCATCGACTTCAAATATAATATTTCCTCCATGACCCCCATTTCCACCAAAAGGTCCACCCATTTCTACATATTTTTCTCTTCTAAATGCCATACAGCCATTTCCACCACGGCCTGCATTTAGTTCAATTATTACTTCATCTATAAACATAGTATCACGTCCATTCATATGTATTATACACTAAAATTAAAAAAAATAATAGAATAAAGAGCAACAAATTTTATTGCTCTTTTATCTTAACTTTTTGTTTTTCTTTTACTATTAATGGTATAAACATTTCTCTATCTGTAAGTCCTGCATGATGACTTGGAAACTTAATAGTAGCATCACTATAAATAATACCTTTATTTGTTTTAGCTATTGCTACATAATCACCTATAGATTCTTCAAAATGATTATTATTTTTACCTGTACCAAATATTTGTTTTTGAGTTACTTCTTCTGCTTTTAATAACCAAAAATCTTCTCCAAATAGTTTATTAAATTCTAATTCAAATATTTGTTTTTTATCTTCAAATATTTTAAAAGAAACTGCTCTTGGTTCTAATGAAGTTGTTCTTTCAAGATATTTTTTTATACTTGGATAATTATCTAAATTATAATATTCAGTATTTATATGACCATGATCAGCTACTATAATAACTACACTATCTTCAATATTATCACATAAATATTCTAAACTATTATTTATATTTTCAAATTCTCTTTTTACAACTTCACTATTTATACCATAATCATGTAATAAATGATCCGGGTCTTCATAGTATGCATAAATAAACTTTTTATTTGGAGTTTTAGATAACTCAATGATTTTATCTACTTGATTATCAAGCATTTTATATTCTTCATTTACGAAAGGTAATAATTCATATGCCTCATAGTTCTTTCCTATTTTGTTTATTATACTTTCATACGGAAATGTTTTTTTAGCTACATTATATTCTTCTGCTTTTACATCTGAATCTTTAACTGTATTAATAAACATAGATATTACTTTATTTTCTTTTTTAAAATATAAATCCCAACCAAGCCAACCATGTTCATTTGGGTTTAATCCACTTAACATACTAGTAGTGGCTGCTGTTGTAGTTGGCGGATAAACGCTTGTAATAGTTTTTAATCTATTTTTTATTAAAAATGAATCGTTATCTAACATTTCATCAAGTAAGATAGAACCCATTCCATCACATAAGACTACAATTACGTTTTTATAATTTTTTTCAAGTATACTATCTAAAGCATCAATAGTATTATGATATGTCCCATGATTAAAATGTTTTAATATTGAATTAGATACATTTGTTATACATTCATTATAATTTGGTATTACTATTTTCATATTATTACTCCTTATAATATTCATCCCTTATTATATCCATATATATAATATCATATCTTTTATTATTTTTCATCATTGCACATCTTCTTTTACCAATTTCTTTAAACCCAACTTTTTTATAGCAATTAATAGCTCGTTCATTAAATGAGTATACACTAAGCATAATATTATTTAAGTTTAAATAATCAAATCCATAACTAATTAATAATTTAATAGCTTCACTACCATAACCTTTATTTCTATTTTCTTCTTCACCTATTAAAATACCTATAGTAGCATTTCCATAAATATTATCAATTTCATGAAAACTACAATTACCAATTAATTCATTATTTTCTTTTTTCACAATGGAAAAAATATAATTACTAGCCTTATTATTTTCTTCTATCCAATTTCTTTCACTTTCAAGCGTTACTAATTTGTTACTGCCATTGACTCCATCAGTAACTTTAAAATCATTCATCCATTTTGTAAAAAACTCCGCATCCTCAATACACATTGGTGACAAAAAAATTCTGTCTCCTTCAATCTTCTTATAATACATAATATCTCCTCCTTAATAAAAAACGACACGAAAACCACTAAGAAGTGACTCCGCGTCGCGTGTAGGACTAGTAATCCCTATGCAGCTTTAATGCATACTCACAAAAAATATTAATTTGACTGCTAAAAGATATGAAAAAAAGCGCAGTCAACTATAAAAGTGACTCCGCTTTAATAAACGTGTAAGATTTCTCCCAGGGAAGCTCGCATCCTTATTCCCTCTCACTGACTTACATTATACATTATTTTTTTTATTTGTCAAGCTTTATTTTTATATAATTATAAGCTTTTTCAAAAATTTCTTTTATATTATCAAATTCTAATTTATTCATAACTTCATCATAGCTATTCCAAGAGCATTCCTCTATTTCCCCTTCTTGATTTTTTAAATCATAAGTTATAGGAGTCGCTACAAAATATACTGAATCTTTCATTATGTTTTTAGATTCTACTAAATATGTAATCATACACCTAAAATTTGTATCTACATCTACATCTAAATTAGTTTCTTCTTTTATTTCCCTAATTGTAGTTTCTAATTCAGATTCCCCTTCTTCTACATGGCCCTTTGGAAAACTATAGTATCCATTATTTTGATAAACTAATAAAAATTTAAGTTCATTATTTTCATTTTTATATACTATTGCCCCACATGATTTTTCTTTCATATTATTTTCTCCTTTTTTCTTCTGTATATTTATTTTCATATTTTTCCATTTGTTCTAAATAGCTTCGCCTAGTTTCAAAATTTAATTTTCTAAATTGTTCTTCAGTAAAAATATAGTCATTATCAAGTATTACTAATTCGTCCTCTTCTAATTCCTCATCATTATCAGTTGTATAATTAACGGCTTCTTTAACTGGAGATAAATCATCAAAATATATTTTATTTTTTCTTATTAGTTTACCAACATTATCTTTTCTACAATCAGCCCAGTAATAACCTTTATCCCTTAATTCTTTATATACTATATATACATCAGATACCGTTATATTTTTTGTATTAACTTTCTCAGTTACTTCAATACACCCAAGAACTTCATCCTCATTTATACTATTTATTTCTGTTCTAAGTATTGGTTTTAAAAATCTTCTATTATTATCAATTACAAAAGTTTCTCTTTTTTGACCTAATTTTAATACTTTACTTCCAATAGATATAACATAATTAAGCGCTCCAAAGCCTAAAAAATTTATATCCGAATAGTTTAAATTTTCCTTTTGTAATAGTTCATCTACAATAATCTTTATAGTATCAAATATTTTTTCTTCTTTTGCAACTTTAAGTTCTATAAAAAAACCTTTCATTATGATTTCATATATTAAATTATTTGGATTTTTATTTACGTGCTCATTATAAATATCCAATAGTTTTTTATTTCTACTTATAATCTTTTTTAAATCTAAAAAATTATAAGAATTATGTAATAT
>JAZTXB010000105.1:0-1982 GCA_045636225.1 Bacilli bacterium | reverse complement strand
TTTTCTTTGTTCAAAATTAATATGTTTCCATTTTTTCATGATTAACACCTCCAAAATAATACAAGGAAACATATTTTATATTATAATCACACTTATTTCAGTTTTAAAAGATAAAACTGAATTCCAAATGAAAATTCACGAAAAAACAAAATAAATATAAAAAGTATTTATTTTTTTAAATTTTTGTGTTATACTTTACTAGTAGTTGATTTGTCTTGTTAGCTCAGTTGGTAGAGCAACTGACTCTTAATCAGTGGGTCTAGGGTTCGAGTCCCTAACAGGACACCATTTATGTATTCAAAAGACTAGTAAATACAAGGGTTTACTAGTCTTTTTGTTTTTTGGAGAAAGTAAAAAAATAGTTTAAAAAATAATAAAAAAATAATATTTTTATCAAAAAAATACTGGAATGATAAAAATTGAAAAAATGTCACAAAATAGTATATTTTAGTATGTTTTATCACATTAGGGCACACATTAGGGCGCACGCCATAGTTGTTGCCATTATCAACGTTGTTGTTGTTAACATTGCCGTTATAGTTCACATTCCACGCGTTGTTAGAATTGTCCGCATTAGGAGAGAACAAACTAAAAAGGCAGGCATACGCATAGCATTAACCCTATGTTTAAATTCTATAATATTTTTTAGATGTTGTCAATAATAACACTTTTACCTAAATCTATGTTGCATTTAATATTTTTAATAGTTTTATAAATTAATTTTTTTGAATTACCATAATTTAAATGTCCTAAATAACTAGCTTTTACTTGGTTTAAATCAGTTGTTTTAATTTTGTTACTATCTACTAGTGAATATAGTTTTTTCATTTTTCTTTTAAATCTTTTTTTAGTTTGATTTTTAACTTTCATAATAACTTTATTATTTTTTATATAATATTTAAAGCCTAAAAAATCAAATCCTTGTTTAATACTAGTTATTTGTGTTTTAAAATTTAATTTTAATTTATATTTGTTAATAATTTTTTCTATTTCTTTTAAACAATATTTTAAATATTCTTTGTCATGGTGCAATAAAATACCATCGTCCATATATCGTATATAATATTTTATTTTGAGCTTTTCTTTAACAAAATGATCTAATTCATTTAAATATAGGATTGCTAAAAATTGAGAACTCATATTACCTATAGGAACGCCTTTTCCTTTTTCATATGTTGGTAATTTTTTTAGTTCTTCTATTTTATTAATTGAATTAGAATTGTTATATTTTTCTAATGATTTAATATAATTATTTCTTAAAATGTTGATATCTTTATTTACATAAGTTGAATCTGTACTATCAATAATTTTGTCTATAATATTTAATACATCTGTATCTTTTATTTTAGTTCTAATTATATTTTTTATGATTTCATGGTCTATATTAAAAAAATATTTTGAAATATCAAATTTTAAAACATAAAATTCTTTATTTTTTAATTTGTTTATATAACTCTTTAATAATTTAATACCATAATGAGTTCCTTTATTCTTTCTAGTGGCTATATTTTCTTCAATTAAACTTTTGTCAAAAACATTTATTAAAAAATATTCAGTGACTACATGATTAATAAGTTTATCTATAATATTTTGAGACATAATCAATCTAACTTTAGGCTCATTTATAATAAATAAATTATATCTACCAGGATTGTATGTTTTTGATTCTAATATCTTTTTTATGTATACCATGTTAGAAACATAATTGTTTTCAAATTTTTCTAATTTAGATTTATTTTTCGTATTTATTTTAACTCTTTTGTTATATATATATTGTATCTTTTTTAAATCTAGAATTTCATCATAAAAATTCTTTATTTTTTTCATTTAGAAACCATGCATTTATCATCTTATTTATTTCTAATAAATGTTTACCTGTGTTTTCATATTTTTTAAAACTAATAATTTTCTTTTCTAAACTGATTTTAATAAAATATTCAATCATTCTAATTTTAACGATACTTTCTTTCATAAAAAAAATA
>JAZTXB010000104.1:0-6502 GCA_045636225.1 Bacilli bacterium | reverse complement strand
ATATAAAGTAGAGTGAATATTTTTTATATTGAGAAAAAAAGTTATTTATGTTATACTTAAAATATGGAGTTGGGTTATGAAAAAAGAAATGAAAAAACAATTGAGCAAAAAGAATAAAGATAAAGTAAATTATAAATGGATAATGACAATATTATTACTTTCATTTGTTATATCTATTACATTTAGTTTTGCATCAGAAATGACGCTTCCAAAAGTAAATATTTTTTGGGCTATTGTAATTGCGCTTATATTTATATTGGTTGGAGTAATGTTTGATATGATTGGAGTTGCGGTTACAGCAAGTGATGAATCTGTATTTCATTCAATGTCGGCAAATAAAGTTAGAGGTGCTAAAATAGCTGTTAAGTTAAAGAAAAATGCTGATAAAGTATCTAGTTTTTGCCAAGATGTAATAGGTGATGTATGTGGTGTAGTATCTGGTTCAACGGGCGCAGTTATATCACTTAAAATAATGGATAAATTAGATAGTGATAATTTAATTATTACTTTGGTTGTTATGGGAATTATATCTGCACTTACTATAGGCGGTAAAGCCTTTGAAAAAGCTTTTGCAATAAATAAAAGTAATGAGATTTTGTATAAATTTTCTGTTTTTTTAAGTTATTTTATTAGGGGATGATAATATGAATAAAAAGGGGTTTATTTTAGTAGAATTACTTGGAGTTATTATAATAATATCCGCTATATTGGCTATTGTTTTTCCTTCGGTTAGCTCGGTACTTAATAACGGGGAAAACACTGTTATTAATGTTCAAATAAAAAAAATATTAAACGGGGCTTATGATTATAGTATAAATAAAATTAGTTTATTACCTGATGGAGATGAAGTTACATATTTGACACTTAATGAACTAAAAATGCTTGGATATGTAGATAGTAATATAATAGACCCAAGGACAAATGAAATTTTTCCAAATGATATGGTAATCAGTATAAAAAATGTTGGTTCAAATTATAAAAATACAAATAAACAATCAATCTTAAATGGAGACTATTTATATAAAATAGAGGATAGTTTAGATTCTTCTGATGAAAAACCAATTATTGAAATAATAGGGTTATCTGAAGAATTAGTTGTTGTTGATATTGGGCAAACTTATGAGGAACCAAAATATACAGCAACAGATTCAAATGGAAAAGATATAACAAATATTGTTATAAAAAATATAACAAAAGATAATTATAATGTTAATAGGATAGATGCTTATGAAGCTGGCATTTATAAGATAGATTATTGTGTTGTAGATGAATTTGGTAATTCTAGTTGTAAAACACTTTCTATTGTAATAAAAGATACTACTCAGCCGATTCTTAGCATTCCAACTGGAACTACTTTGAGTACTTCAGTTACGTCTTATGATCTTATGGATGGAGTAAACTGTACTGATAATAGTGCTAAATGTGAAATTGATGTCAATGGAAATATAAATTTTGGAACTATAGGCAAGTATATTATTGAATATAGGGCCTCAGATCCAACAGGAAATACTGTTATACAAAAAAGAGTTATTACTATAGAATAGTATAACTCTTTTTAAATGAAAAACTGAGGTCCCAAATTAGTATTTGGTTCATATTCATTAGTTTTTATAGCGTCATTTACATTTGGTTTTTCTATTATATTATTATTCAAGTTAGGTTTTTCTGTCTTTTTAAATTCATTCATGATTTTAAACATTGTTTTAGCATTACTTACCATTGGTTTTATTTGTTTTACAATTGGAATTGTTTGATTAGCTATATTTAGAACTCTTTGAGTTCCATTCAAAAAATTAGCTATAGAGACGCCTGTACTTCCAAATAGTCTTCCTAATAATCCGATTTTTGGTTGAATTATATTTGAGGGAATTGTGTAATAGTATGGATTAACGAAATTCATGCAATCCTCCTTTTATTAATCTAAAATATTATATGAAATCAACAAAAAAAGTTTTCTATTTTATAAAAATATGATATAATAAATGTATATAGGATAGAGGGGTAGGAATATCCAATGAAAAAAACAGAAAAAAATAATGGATTAAAAAAGTTATTTAATAAAATTAAAATGATTTTTACAAAAATTTGTATATATATATATAGATTTATTAAATATGTTTGGTATGGGCTTATTTTTCCAATTATATTTATAGTAACAATCATAGGAAAGATTATATTAAAAAACAAATCTGTTGATGTTAACAAATTAAAAAGAGAAAGTCAAAAGATAAAAGAAAAAGACAAAAAGAGAGAAAAGAAAAAAGAAAACAAGAAAAATAAAAATAATATAGACACGACTGCTTATAAAAATGAAAATATTAAATTTGAGAAGAAAAATTTAGGATATTTTATAAATGCAGGTTTGGGCTTGCTTATTGCTATACCCGCAAGTATAAAAAAGAAAATTGATAATATTGGAATTATTAAGCAAGCTAGAAATAAAAAAGCTTTTGATACAAGAACTATGTTAGTGGATTTTTCTGATGAAGATAAACATAATGATGGAAAGAAAGTAGTTTGGGAATATATTGCTGTTAATGAAAAGGGCAAAAAAATAAAAGGACACTTTGAAGCATTTTCTAGAGTAGATGTTCAGTCGTTTTTAATGGGAGAAGGTCTTGCTGTATATAGTATTCGTACTAGTAAATTGATTCAAACATTATATGGTAAAGTTGGAGGAAATAAGATTAAAATTAAAAACAAAGATTTAATTTTTATGCTTACTCAACTTTCTACTTATATTAAGGCTGGAATACCTCTTGTTGAAGCCTTGAATATATTAATAAAACAAACACAACAAAAAACATATAAAGTGATTCTTCGTGAGGTTACATATGATTTAACTGTTGGTGAAAGTTTCAGTTTTGCTCTTGAAAAAAGAGGTGCTGCTTTTCCAAAATTATTGATTAACATGGTTAAGGCTGCTGAATTAACTGGTGAACTTCCAGAATCACTTGATGATATGGTGGTATATTATACTGAAGCGGAACAAGTAAGAAAAGAAATGATAAGCGCACTTACTTATCCGTCGTTAGTTTTTATTTTCACTTTAGCGGTATTAACTTTTGTTCTTATATATGTAGTTCCAAAATTTGTTGAAATTTATGAGTCTATGGAAGCAAGTGAGATACCTGCATTTACATTGTGGCTTATTGATGTAAGTGAATATTTACAGGCAAATTTTTTATGGATATTTGTAATATTTATTGGTGCGATATTAGTTATATATTATTTATATGCTAATGTAAAAATAATAAGAACATTGTTTCAATGGTTTCTTATGCATTTTCCAGTAATAAAAGATGTTATCATTTATAATGAAGTAACTCTTTTCTCAAAAACATTTGCATCGTTACTTGCACATAATGTTTATATAACTGATAGTATGGAAATATTAAATAGGGCAACTAACAACGAAATATATAAAATGATGATATTAGATACAGTTGCTAATTTAGCAAGAGGCGATAAAATATCAACTGCATTTAAAGATCAATGGGCATTTCCAATTGCAGCATATCAAATGATTGTTACTGGAGAAAAAACAGGACAGTTAGCAGAAATGATGGGTAAAGTTTCAACATACTATCAAAGTTTACATAAAAATACTGTTTCAAGAATTAAGGCTTTAGTAGAACCTTTCTTGATTGTGTTTTTAACGTTTGTAGTTGGTGTAATTTTACTGGCGGTAATAGTGCCTATGTTTACAATGTATCAACAATTTCAAAACTTGGGGTGATTTTATGAATTTAACTATTATAATTGGTTTATTCATATTAGGTACAATTTTTGGTTCATTTTACAATGTAGTAGGATATAGAATACCTAAGGGTGAGTCAATTCTATATCCTTCTTCACATTGTCCTAAATGTAATCATGAATTAAAAGCATATGAATTAATACCTATATTATCTTTTATATTTTTAGGAGGGAAATGCAAAAAATGTAAAACTAAAATTTCCTTTTTTTATCCTATATTTGAATTATTAACGGGTATATGTTTCACATTATCTTATCTAGTGTTTGGATTATCTTTAGAATGTTTATATTCTATTGCGTTTGTATCAATGTTAATAATAATTATAATAAGTGATTATCAAACTATGATAATACCAGATAGTATTTTAATATTTTTTTCTTTACTATTAATATTTATAAAATTCTTTATGGTTGGAATAGAAGAAATAGGAGTATCTTTATTACACGCTTTAGCTGCATTTATTGTTATGTTAGCCATTAAATTATTAGGTGACTTTATTTTTAAGAAAGAATCTATGGGTGGAGGAGATATTAAGCTTCTTGCTGTATTTGGATTTGTATTAGGTTTTCCTCTTTCTGTTGTGTCTATATTTTTATCATCATTTATAGGTCTTCCTATTTCGTTAATTGTTTTAAAAGCTAAAAAAGGAACAGAAATACCTTTCGGACCTTTTTTGGCTATTGCAGCTATGATTATATTTTTCTTTCAATTGGATATAGGAACAATAATTAAGTTTTTAACTTGGTATTAGGTGGAATGTATGAAAAAAGGATTTACATTAATAGAGCTACTCGCAGTAATAGTAATATTAGCAATTATAGCTTCAATTGCTATTCCAATAGTACTAAATATAATAGATGATGCTAAGAAAAGCTCTTTAAAAGCAACTTTAAATAACATAGAAAAAGCAGTAAATTTATATTATCATAAAGAACCTTTAACAGAAAATAAAACATTTGAATGCAGTAATAATAAATGTGAAGATAGTTTAGGAAATAGATTAAATATAAAAGGACAAATCCCTTCAAGTGGAAGTATAAATATATCTAAATCAGGATACATAACATATGATTCAATAATATTAGATGGATATTTATGTGATAAATATGATGCAGACTTTATATGTAATAAAATAGATAATAATATTATAAATACAAAAGAAGAATCAATAGTAATAAATAATTCAAAAGATAAATTAAGTAATTATAAAATATATGGTAATAGTGTACAAAATGGAACACCTATGGAAATACAAAATGTTGGAGATAAAACAAAAAATTTATTTAATCAAGGAATTACTGAAACTTCAAGTTTTTCAGATTTTTCTAATAGTAGTATAAGAAATTTTGAAGAGGGAGTATGGTATAAAGGATTAACATATAATAATTATTCGTATGAAGCTCATTTATTAGATTATGAAATTGGAGAGTACACTACAATGGTAAAAGTTAGTGGCCAGTTATTATATGGACTTGCACAAGCGTTTAAAGTAGAACCAGGACAAATATATAGTTTTAGTTATGATGGTGATGATGCTCAGGTTGCATTTGGTTTTTATGATACTAGCGGTAATTGGATTAGTTCCAAAAATTGGGAAAGTGGTAAAGCTATTACAATTCCTTCAGATGTTTATTGGATGACTGTATGTTTGCCAAGTAAAGCTGGAAACGAAGAAACTACTTATTCCAATATACAACTTGTGTTAGGCGATAAAATAATAGACTATGAACCATATGGAAAATACAAAATACCAGTTAAAGTAAGTGGTAAAAATATATTTTCTCTTAATTCATATGAAGGTGTTATTGCATGGACTACAAAAACTTTAACGAAAGTAATTGTACAACCAAATACTGAATACGTATTTTCTATTAAGTCTTTTGAAAGAATAAATCCAATTTCTGGTGGGAGTATCGTTGTATACATATATAATAATGCTTCTTTATTAGAAGATGGAAGGGTCCATGCTTTTAGAATAAATGTTAGTGGTGAGATTGGCCCAGAAATTACTTCCGCAATAATTAACAGTGGCTTTAACACAGAATTATATTTTGTTTTTAGAGAAAATACAGGAACCAAAACCCAAATTAAAGTTGAAGGAATTATGCTTGAGAAAGGTTCTATAGCAACCGCCTATGAACCATATCAAGAATTAACAACAAACATATACTTAGATGAACCATTAAGAAAAATAGGTAATTATGTAGACTATATAGATTATAAAAATAAATTATTAGTAAAAAATGTAGGAATACTAAAATTAATAGGAGAAGAGAACTGGGAAAAAGAAAATGATTATTATTCATTAAAGTTAGATAGTTATCCTAAATTACATAAAGAAATATCAATATCAAATTATTTAGAATATGGAAAGACTTTTTGGTATGAAAAGGATAAATTAAAAATAAAAATAGATGGAATAAATGATATAGAATCACTTAAAGATTGGTTAAAAAGTAATAATGTAGAAATATATTATCCACTTGATAAAAGTATAATAACGGAAATAGAATTACCACAAATTAAATTAATAAACAACTATTCAAAAATAAATTTTGAAACTAAAGTTATTCCAAGTAATGTGTTATTTGAATATAATTAGTGAAATATGAGAAACTATTTAAATAAGAGGAATACTTTCTTTTTGAGTTAATATACATTATCGAATAACGATAGTAATTATATTATCTTCTTTATAATATTATAGAAAAATAAAAATTTACTAGATTTTTATTTTTTTAA
>JAZTXB010000103.1:0-3700 GCA_045636225.1 Bacilli bacterium | reverse complement strand
TTTTTTTATAAAATTTGGCATAAAATATTTAAACCATAAATAATCAGTATATAAATGAATATAGTATCCCATTACAAAAGAATCATTTAAATTATTTTTATATTTATTTAAAAATTTTTCTATATTAGGTATATCGTCTTTTTCATCATCTAGAAAATGTGATTCTTTTTTATTTTTGTTAATTTGTTTAGAAATATCTGGAGCAATAGAACCAATTAAAATACCTTTGTTATCTTTTTTTATATATTTATTAACTTCGTTTGCAACACACATATGAATAACTGAACTTGCCATTTTATCACCTTTATAATTGTAACATACTTGATTTTTTTTTGTAAATCAAGTATATATCATATTATTTAGTTTAAACTAAATATGGTGATTTTATGAGTATATGGAATAAAAAAGAAATTAAAAGAGATATAGAGAACTTAAGTAAAGATATAGAAGTAGATATACTTATTATAGGTGCGGGAATAACTGGTATGACAGCTGCATATTATTTAAAAAATAAAAATATATGTGTAGTTGATGCAAATAGAGTAGGTCACGGAGTAACTCTAAATTCAACTGCTAAAATCAATTTTTTCCAGGAAAGAGTATATACAAAAATATTAAATATTAGAAATAAATATTCAGCTATTAAATATTTAGAATCACAGCTAGAAGCTATTAAATGTTTAAAAGATATAATAGAAAACGAAAAAATTAATTGTGATTTTAAAAAAGTACCATCATATGTATTTGCTAATAAAGAAAGTGAAATAGATGCTTTAAATAGAGAAGTAGAATTTCTAAGAGAAAACAATATTGAGGTAAAAGAAAAAGATTTACCTAATAAAATAAAATCATATAGATCATACTGTGTTAATGATACTTATATTTTTAATCCAATAAAATATTTAGAAGGTATTTATAATATATTAAAAGATAACAATATACATATTTATGAAAATAGTAAAATAATAAGAGTAGAAAAAGAAAATAATTATTATATTTGCTATGGTGATAAATATAAAGTAAAAGCAAAAAAAGTAGTATTTGCATGTCATTATCCTTTTTTTATTATACCTTTCTTTTTGCCTTTTAAATCCAGTATAGAAAAATCTTATATGATAGTGAGTAAAGTAAATAAGGATGGAAAATATACTGCTATAAGTTCAAGTATGCCAACATATTCATGTAGATTTTATAATGATGGTGAAAATATATATCAAATATCTTTATCAGAAAGTCATAATACTAGTATTAAACAAAATGATGAATATCATTTCGCTAGAGTTAAAGAAATTTTTGATTTAAAAGAAAGTGATATTGTTATGAGTTATTCTAATGTAGATATTATAACTCCAGATCACATGCCATATATAGGGATGTTAAAGGATAATATATATATAGGAGTTGGTTATAATACATGGGGTATGACTAATGGGGTGCTTGCAGCTAAAATAATAAGTGATATGATTTTAAAAAATAAAAATAAATTTATAGATGTATTTGAACCTAATAGAATAAATTTAGCTAATATAATTAAATTTCCATTAATATTATTTAGTCAAACTAAATCATTTATAGGACCTAAAATTAATAAAGATAAATCATGGTATTCTTCTAAAGTAAGATTTATGAATAAAGATGGTAAAAGTTTAGCTATATATAAAGATGAAGAAGATAAAAATCATATAGTTTATAATAAGTGCCCTCACTTTGGTTGCAGTTTAATATTTAATGAAACTGAAAAAACATGGGATTGTCCTTGTCATTCTTCGAGGTTTAATATAGATGGAAAATGCATTAAAGGTCCTAGTAATTATGACATATCATATAAGTAAAAGTACAAATTATGTACTTTTTTATTTTTTTATAGTATAATTGACTATAGAAAGTAGAGTGATTAAATGAAAATTTTAGTAACAGGCGGAACAGGTTATATAGGTAGTCATACTGTAGTAGAATTATTAGATTCTGGTTATGATGTAGTTGTTATAGATAATTTATCTAATTCTAAAATAGAAGTAGTAGATAAAATAAAAAAAATAACAAATAAAGATTTTAAGTTTTATGAGGGTGATTGTTGTAATAAAGAATTTTTAATAAACATATTTAAAGAAAATGAAATAGATGCAGTAATACATTTTGCTGGATATAAAGCAGTAGGAGAGTCTGTAGCACTTCCTTTAAAATATTATAGAAATAATTTAGATTCTACAATTACATTATTAGAAGTAATGAATGAATTTAATTGTAAAAAAATAGCGTTCTCATCGAGTGCTACTGTATATGGAAAACCAAATTCTTTACCTATTAGAGAGGATTTCCCTCTTTCTACAACAAATCCATATGGCTCAACTAAATTAATGATAGAAGATATACTAAGAGATTTATACGTATCAGATAATAATTGGTCTATAGCAATACTTAGATATTTTAATCCAATAGGTGCACATAAATCAGGATTGATCGGAGAAAATCCTAATGATATACCAAATAATTTGATGCCTTACATAGTGAAAGTAGCAACTCACGAACTTGATATTTTAAATGTATTTGGTAATGATTATGATACAAAAGATGGTACTGGTGTAAGAGATTATATACATGTAGTTGATCTTGCTAAAGGTCATATAAAAGCTATAGAAAAAGTATTAAAAGATACTGGAGTAGATGCATATAATCTTGGTACTGGTAATGGATATAGCGTTCTTGAACTTGTAAATACATTCATGGAAGTAAATAAAGTAGATGTAAATTATAAAATTACTGATAGAAGACCAGGGGATATAGATGCTTGTTATGCAGATCCTAGTTATGCTAAAGAAAAATTAGATTGGGAAGCTAAACTTGGTATAAATGAAATGTGCAAGGATGCATACAACTTTGTCAAAAATTATAAAGAAGATTAATCTTCTTTTTTTGTTAGATAATTGAAAAAAATTTTTGATTGATGTATAATATCAATCATTAATGGAGGAGTATTCTAAGCATGAATAAAGAATTGAAAAATTTGAATGTTGACATTAAGAGTCTTATAGCTGTTTTTATTATATTTTTTTATGGAACAGGTTGTAAATATAGTTGCACAAGAACTAAAATTGGAAAATTATTATCAATACTTGCCTTCAAATATGCTCTTAATGGTGAAAAATTATTTAATGAAACAATTTATAAATATGATAATTGCGGAACAATACTTAAAGCAACACAAAATTTACTTTGTAGAGAAGAGTATATATGTTGGCATCATCAAGATGACAAAATATATATAAGTAAAGGCTTTCAAAATAATATAACTATTCCACCAAGATTTAAAGACATAATATTACCTGATTCAGATATAGTTTTAGAAATAGAAGATGTTTTTAGAAATTTTGGAGCTTATTCTGCGGTTGATTTAGGTAATTTTTTAAATCCAATAGTTGATATTGCTACAACTATAAGTTATGGAGAAATTGAACTTACAAAAATAAAAGATATTATAGAGCAACTAGACGAAAGTAATGAAATAGTAAAGTATTTAAAGGAAAGTAAATTTAATAAAGCGTATCAAAAAACAAAATAAACGCAAATTTTTAGACTAATTTCAGTTTTTTTGAAGAAAGCTTAAAATTTCAGACTTATTTCAGTAAAAATATACAAAAACTGAAATAAGTCTTTTAATTTATATTAATAATTACTAAATTTTTCCACGACAAAAATAACT
>JAZTXB010000102.1:0-3655 GCA_045636225.1 Bacilli bacterium | reverse complement strand
AATTTCTCATTATCAATATTCATATACATTTCTTGATAACTTGACCACATATTCTCACCTCCAATCTATGACTAATTATTATATATCAAATCAAAAAAATACATAATAACCTGGGGTCACTATGTATTATAAAAAATTAATAAAAAGAATTGACTACTTGTTAAATTCTTTTTTTTTAGATATAATAATTATTGGTGATTTTATGGACTTATGGGTTTATGAAAATGAATTATTTGAAAAGGGTATTAATTATATAGGCGGAGTAGATGAAGTAGGGAGAGGTCCTTTAATTGGGAATGTAGTTGCTGCTTGTTGCGTACTACCTAAAGATTTTTATTTAGAAGGATTAAATGATTCTAAAAAACTAAGTGAAAAAAAGAGAGATAAATATTATGACTATATAATAGAAAACTGTGTTGCCTATGGTATAGGTAAGGTAAGTCCTGAAGAAATAGATGAAATAAATATATATGAGGCAAGTAGAAAAGCTATGATGCTTGCTATAGAGGAAGTAGGAAAACAAATAAATTTAGAACATGTTTTAGTAGATGCTATGCCACTACCTGATTTAGATATTCCTCATACTCCAATAATAAAAGGAGATGCTAAAAGTATTAGTATAGCTGCTGCTTCGGTACTTGCTAAAGTAACAAGAGATAGAGAAATGTATGAATTGGATGAAAAATATCCAAATTATGGATTTAAAAGTCATAAAGGATATCCTACTAAAAAACATATAGAAGCACTTAATAAGTATGGGATTATAGAAGGATATAGAAAAACTTATGGACCAGTAAAAGAATGTATAGGAGGCGCAAAATGAAATTATTATTAACACACACAGACCCAGATGGAATAACTCCAGTTATACTTTTAAAATTATTAGATGAAGAATTTGAACATAAGTCATTTGAAGCTACAGAACTTAGTAAATATATATTAGATGAGTTAGAAACGGATTATTTTGATAAATTTGATACTATTTATATAGTTGATTTAGGTGTAAATAAAGAGTGTGCAGAAAAGATAGTAAATAGTAAACATAAAGATAAATTTAAGTTTTTTGATCATCATGAAACTAATGAACATTTAAATGAATATGACTTTGCTACTGTAGTAGAAGAAATAGATGGATTTAAAGAATGTGGTACAAGTATATTTTTTAGTTATTTAGTTAAAACTTATAATAATCCTATATTAACTAAGGAAGGTGTAGTTACTTTTGTGGAATTAGTAAGAGAAAATGATACATGGCAATTCACTGAAGCTCTTGAAGAAGATGCACATAATTTATCCGCATTATTTAGTTTTTATGGTAAAGATGCATATGTTGATGCATATACTGATTTTTTAAAGAAACATGAAAGATTTAATTTTAATAAAACAGAATTATTAATATTAAAATCTTTAAATAGACAAAAACAAGAGTACTTAGAAGAAAAAAAAGATAAAGTAATAATAAGAGAAATAGATGGTTATAAAGTAGGTATTGTATTTGCTGAAAGACATAGAAGTAATCTAGGTAATTATTTAGCTAAGGTTTATGAAAATGAAGTAGATTTTATATGTATTATAAATTTAGCTAAACATATAAGTTTAAGAAGCATTAAGACTGATAAACCTGTTAATAAATTTGCTGAAAGTTATGGTGGAGGAGGCCATCCTCTTGCTGCTGCACTTCCTAATCCAGAAGGCATAAAAGAAAAGGTAATAGATCTAATATTTGGTGAAGCAAGTGCAAATAAATAGAGTAGTTGTTGGTATATTAGAAACTAATTGTTATGTATTAGAGAGTAATAATGAATGTTTAGTTATTGATCCTGGTTCTGAATACGATAAAATTAAAGAAGTAATAGGTAATAATAAATTATTAGGAATTATTATTACTCATAATCATTTTGATCATATAGGTGCTTTAAAAAAATTTACTGAAATAGAAGTATTTGATAAAAATAATTTAGAAGAGAAAGAGCATAGTATAGGTAATTTTAAATTTGAAATTATATATACTCCAGGACATAAAGAAGATTCAATTACAATATATTTTAAGGAACAAAAAGTAATGTTTACTGGTGATTTTTTATTTAAAGGTACTATTGGTAGAACAGACCTTCCTGGTGGTAACTATAATGATATGGAAGATAGTTTGAATAAAATAAGTAAATATGATAAAGATATAAAAGTATATCCTGGACATGGAGATGAGACTATATTAGGTAATGAGTTATAAAAACGTATTATGAAAATACGTTTTTAATTTACTTTTTATTTTATTTAAGTTATAATGTTTATGGTGATTTTATGAATAACTTAATATTAATTAAATATGGTGAATTAACTACAAAAAAAGCAAATAGAAATGCTTTTACAAAGTTACTTGCTAGTAATATAAAAAATTTATTAAAAGGTGAAGAATTTAATTTAAGGTTTGATAGAGTTAGAATGTATATTGAATGTAATAATGCAGAAGTTATTGCAAATAAACTAAAAAAAGTATTTGGTATACATAGTATAGTAATATGTCATAAAGTAAATACTAATACTGAAGATATTAAAGCAAAAGTATTAGAACTTTTAAATAAAGAATCTTTTAAAACTTTTAAAATTAATACTAAAAGAGCAGATAAAAGATTTGAAATACCTAGTATGGAATTTAATAATATAATAGGTGGACATGTTCTTAAAAATATAAACTGTAAGGTTGATGTACATAATCCTGATATACTTGTGACAATCGAAATAAGAATAGAAGGTACATTTATTTATACTAATGAAATAAAAGGTATAGGTGGATACCCAGTAGGAGTTCAAGGTAAAGGTATGTTAATGCTAAGTGGAGGAATAGATTCTCCAGTAGCTGGATATTTATCTTTAAAAAGAGGAGTAGATTTAGAATGTTTATATTTTGAATCACCACCACATACTAGTATACAGGCTAAAAACAAAGTATTAAAACTTGCTAGTATAATAAATGAATATTCAGGTAATATAAAAGTAAATATTGTACCATTCACTAAATTACAAGAAGCAATATATAAAAATGTACCAGATAGTTATGTTATTACTATTATGAGACGTATGATGTATAGAATAGCTGAAAGGCTTTCTTTAAAACATAATTGCAAGGTTATAATAAATGGTGAATCAATTGGACAAGTGGCTAGTCAAACTTTAACTAGTATGAGTGTTATTAATAGTGTAACCAATTTCCCAGTAATTAGACCAGTTGCTTGTATGGATAAACTAGAAATAATAGATATATCAAAAAAAATAAATACATATGAAACTAGTATTCTTCCTTATGAAGATTGCTGTACTATATTTCTTCCAACTCATCCAGTAATTAATCCTGATATTAATAAATGTAAGTTATATGAAATGAGTTTTGATTGGGAACAGTTAATTGATGAATGCATTGAAAATATAGAGGTAATAACCAATTTAAAAGAAGAAGAATCTGATTTATTATAATAGAAAAAATTTCCAATTAAATTTTGTATAAAATTTCACTTTGTACACAAATTAAAAATGTACAGGAGGTGAAATTATGAATAAATCAACAAATAACTTTGTTGTACCTGGAGCTAAACAAGCAATCGAAAAAATGAAATATGAAATAGCTAGTGAATTAGGAGTTAATTTAGGTCCTGATGCT
>JAZTXB010000101.1:0-10334 GCA_045636225.1 Bacilli bacterium | reverse complement strand
TAATGAAATAAATGAATATGCAAAATATAATTATGTAGTAGTAAATGATAAGGTAGATAAAGCAGTAGAAAAAGTAAAATCAATAATCACAGCTGAAAAATGTAGAGTAGATAGAATAGAAGAAATCTATTTAAATACTAAAGAAGAATTTATTCATGAAGGATTAATAGATGAAGAATTTGAAAATAAAGAATTAGAAATTTAGGTGATAGTATGCAAAGAATTAGTAATGAGTGGAAAGATTATGAATGTATAGATGCAGGAAATGGTGAAAAATTAGAACGTTGGGGTAATGTAATTTTAAGAAGACCAGATCCACAAGCAATATGGAATGTTAATTATAATGAAAATTGGAAAAATGTAGATGGACATTATTTTAGAAGTAATAAGGGTGGAGGAGAATGGAAGTTTTATTCTAAATTACCTGAGTTTTGGACTGTAAATTACAAACATTTAACTTTTAAAGTAAGTCCTACTAATTTTAAACATACAGGACTTTTTCCAGAACAAGCAACTAATTGGGATTTTATGATGAATAAAATAAAAAATAGCAATAGAAAAATAAAAGTGCTTAACTTATTCTCATATACAGGAGCTGCTACTATGGCTTGTTCTAGTGCTGGGGCTGATGTAGTACAAGTTGATGCATCTAAAGGTATGACAGAATGGGCTAAGGAAAATATGAAACTATGTGGACTTGAAAATAACTATATAAGATTCATAGTAGATGATTGTTTAAAATTTGTTGAAAGAGAATATAGAAGAGGAAATAAATATGATGCTATAGTTATGGATCCTCCTAGTTATGGTAGAGGACCTAATAAAGAAGTATGGAAATTTGAAGAATCTATTTATAAATTAATAGATGCATGTATAAAAATATTAAGCGATAAACCACTATTTTTCTTAATAAATTCTTATACTACAGGAATATCAAGTACAGTACTTGAAAACATACTTAAGACAACACTTTTACCACTTTATCCTAATGGAAAAGTAGATGCAGGTGAAGTAGGTCTTCCAATAACTAGGGATGATTTAGTACTTCCTTGTGGTATTTATGGAAGGTATATAAGTAATGATTAATATAATATACGAAGATAATCATTTATTAATAGTAGAAAAACCAATCAATATTCCAGTACAAGAGGACGAAAGCAAGGATAAAGATTTTTTAACTATGTTAAAAGATTTCATAAAAAAAAGAGATAATAAACCAGGAAATGTTTATTTAGGACTTGTACATAGATTAGATAGACCAGTAGGTGGTGTAATGGTTTTTGCTAAAACTAGTAAATGTGCATCAAGATTAAGTGAACAAGTAAGAACTAGAATTCTAAAAAAAACTTATTATGCTGTAGTAGAAAATAAAATAGAAAAACAAGGTACATTTAAGGATTATTTATTAAAAGATACTAAAAGTAACATAGTTAGAATAGATAAAGATGGAAAAGAAGCAATACTTGATTATGAATTAATTGATTATAAAGATAATTTATCCTTGGTAAAAATAAATTTAAAAACAGGAAGATCTCATCAAATAAGAGTACAATTTTCTTCTAGAAATCATGCTTTATATGGTGATAATAAATATAATAAAAATGCTAAAGTAGGAGAGCAAATTGCTTTATTTGCTCAAAGTTTAGAACTAGTTCATCCAACGACAAAAGAAAATATGAAATTTAGTTTAAAACTAAAAGACAAATATCCTTGGAATATATTTAATGTAAAATAATCATGAAAAAGTGATTATTTTTTTTCATATAATTTATTGGTGATAAAATGAAAAAAATATATATTCTTTTTTTACTTATAATTAGTTTATGTACATTTAATTTTGTTAACGCGAATAAATCAGAATATAATTTAGAACTTTTAGGAAAAGTGATATACATAGACCCTGGACATGGTGGAGCTGATCCCGGTACAATTTATAAAGATATATATGAAAAAGATATAAATTTAGGGATATGTTTAAAACTACAAAAGATTTTAGAAAGTGAAGGCGCTATTGTATATTTAACAAGATATGGAGATTATGATTTAAGTAATAATTCATATTCAAGAAAAAAAAGTGATTTAAATAATAGAGCAAAAATAATAAATAGCTCAGGTGCTGATATATACATATCTATACATTTAAATTCAATAGAATCTTCAACTTGGAAAGGTGCGCAAGTATTTTATGATGATGTAAATGAAAAAAACATAGAAATAGCTAAACTTTTTCAAGAACAATTAAAAAAAGATTTAAAAACAACTAGAAAAGTAAAACAAATAAGTACTATGTTAATGAATAGAAAAATAACTATACCAGGTATATTAATAGAAGTAGGCTTTTTATCAAATCCTAATGATAGGTATCTTCTTAGACAAGATGATTATCAATATAAGATTTGTAATTCTATTAGAAATGGTTTAATAAAATATTTTAAAGATTAAAACATATATTTTATTGGTGATAAAATGAAAAAATTAATTTTATTATTATTAATTTTAATGCCTATTTTTGTAAGTGCTATAGATACTAGTGCTACTAGTTCAATTTTAATGGATATGAATAGTAATAGAATTCTTTATGAAGAAAATATACATTCAGTTAGAAGTGTTGCTAGTATTTCAAAAATAATGACAGCTATAATAGCAATTGAATCAAACAAACTAGATGAAAAAGTAACAATAGGTGATGAAATAAAATCAGCATATGGGTCGGGTATATACATAAAAGAAGGAGAAGTATTAACTCTTAGAGATTTATTATATGGTCTTATGCTTAGAAGTGGAAATGATGCAGCTTTAGCTATTGCTCATTATGTAGGAGGAAGTGTAGATAACTTTGTAAAATTAATGAATGAAAAAGCGAAAGAATTAAAAATGATGAATACTACATTTAATAACCCAAGTGGCCTTGATCAAGAAAAAGGTAATTATTCTACCGCTTATGATATGGCAATATTAACTAGTTATGCAATGAAATCAGATGAATATAAAAAAATTACGAGTACAAAAAAATATGTATTAAATACTAATAAAAATAATTATGTGTGGATAAATAAAAATAAGCTTCTATCATTATATAAATATACTACAGGGGGTAAAACTGGTTTTACAGAAATTGCGAAAAGAACTCTTGTTACAACTGCAAGTAAAGATGGTATAAATTTGGTGGTAGTAACGTTGAACGATGGTAATGACTGGCAAGATCATCAAAATTTATTTGAACATGGGTTTAATAATTATACTAATATAGATTTATTGAAAAAAGGAAATATAAATATATATAATGAACAATATTATGAAGATTATGTTTTATATATAAAACATGATTTTAGTTATTTAATAGGAAATAATGAAGAGGATAGTGTAATATTTAAATATAAGTTAGAGAAAAAAAGAAAAATAAAAAATGGAGATGAAATAGGGAAAATAAATATTTATATAGGAGATAAAAAAATACATGAAGAATCTATTTTTATAAAAGATAAGGAACCTAAAAATGTATTTTATAAAATAAAAGATTGGATAATTAGTTTATGATAAATATAATATGGTTAATTTTGATATCTATTGGAATTGTTTATGGAATAATAACTAATAATGTAGAAGTAGTTAATAATACAATAATAGATAGTTCAAAAGTAAGTTTAGATATGCTTATAAAAATATTTCCAGTACTTGCACTTTGGATGGGATTAACTAATATTGCTGAAAAATCAGGATTATTAAAAAGCATGTCAAATAAACTATCTCCATTGCTTACAAAATTATTTCCAGAAATACCAAAAGGACATGAGTCATTAGGCCTTATAGCAAGTAATATTGTAGCAAATATTTTTGGTCTTGGAAGTGCAGCAACCCCGTTTGGATTAAAAGCAATGAAATCATTGCAAGATTTAAATAAAAATAAAACCATTGCATCTAGATCAATGATAACTTTTTTAGTTATAAATACAAGTGGACTAACTATAATACCAACCACAATAATATCACTTAGAATGATGTATGGAAGTAATAATCCAACTATAATAGTATTTGCTTGTCTTTTAAGTACAATTTGTTCTACAGTAGGAGGTATAATTGTAGATAGACTTATAGCAAGGAGGTATAAAAATTAACTTTATATCAAATTTAATAATGCCACTTTTAGTTATTATTATAGTTGTTCATGGATTTATAAAAAAAATAGATATATATGATGCATTTGTTGAAGGTGTAAAAGATAGTTTTTCAATGATAACAAGTCTATTTCCTACTCTTATAGCTATGATACTTGCAATAAACTTATTTATAAATAGTGGTTTTTTAGATTTTGTATTATCTTTTTTTAAACCTTTATTTAATTCTATAAATGTTCCAGTAGAAATCCTTCCTCTTGCGATAGTAAGACCAATATCAGGAAGTGCATCACTTGCATATCTAAATAATATTTTTGCAAGTCATGGACCGGATAGTTTTGTAGGAATTTTGTCATCTGTTATGCAAGGGTGTACTGATACAACAATGTATGTAATAACACTTTATTTTGGAAGTGTTGGTATAAAGAAGATAAGGTATAGTTTATTTGCTGGATTATGCGCTGATTTGGTAGGTATAATTGCTAGTATAGTGATTGTAAATTTATTTTTTTAATTGTAAATATTAGATTAAAAATATAAAGGAAATAAGTATATTTAATGAATTTTTTTAAAAGAAAATATAATAATTAAATACTATTATCTTTTTTCAATTGATTATTATTATTAAATAAGGTATAATTTTTATTAGGTGATTTTGATGGAACGTTTACAAAAAATAATTGCTATGAAAGGTTATTGTTCAAGAAGAAAAGCAGAAGAATTAATTCAAAAAGGTAAAGTAAAAGTAAATGGTGAAATAGTTACAGTAATGGGTTATAAAGCAAGTGTAAATGACTATATAGAAATAGAAGGAAAACCTCTAGATGAAGTAGAAGAAAAAGAATATTATTT
Source organism: Bacilli bacterium (assembly GCA_045636225.1). Classification (GTDB taxonomy): domain Bacteria; phylum Bacillota_I; class Bacilli_A; order RF39; family UBA660; genus UMGS1613. The sequence goes on along the minus strand of JAZTXB010000101.1, from coordinate 5,367 downwards.
GTTAAATAAACCAAGAGGTATAGTTACTACAGCAAGTGATGAAAAAGGTAGAAAGACAGTCGTAGATTTAATTAATACTAAAAAAAGAATATATCCTGTAGGACGACTTGACTATGATACAACGGGGCTTATAATACTTACTAATGATGGTGAGTTAACAAATTATTTAACACATCCTAAAAACAAAATAGAAAAAGTGTATGTAGCTAAAATAAAAGGTATTATTACAAAAGAACAATTAGCTGTTCTTTGTAGAGGGGTAATTATAGATCGTTATAAAACTAGTAAAGCTAAAGCTAAAATATTGAAAGTAGATAAAAAGAAAAATGCTAGTGTAGTAGAATTAATTATACATGAGGGAAAAAATCATCAAGTAAAGAAAATGTTTGAGACAATAGGCTACGAAGTTTTAAAACTTAAAAGAGAAAGTATTGCTTTTTTGACATTGGATGGTGTCAAATCTGGTGAGTATAGGCAACTAAGTGTAAAGGAAGTAAAAAAATTATATGGAGAAAAAAATAATTAAGAACAAGTCTTAATTATTTTTAATTTTCACTATTTTCTTCAATTGCGTTAACAGGGCATCCTTCCATAGCATCAACAGCATCCTCTTTAAGTTCCTCAGGAACTTCATTTATAGTTGCATTAGCAAGTCCGTCATCATCAATTTCAAATACATCAGGAGCAATTGCGCTACAAGCACCACACCCTATACAAATTTCTTTATCAACTTTAAACTTCATAAAATCCTCCTATACAAATTATAATTAAATTAAATTAAAAAATCAAGGAAATTATTTAATTATTTTTAAAAGTATGATATATTAATATTAGGGTGATAGTATGGCTAGTAGAATGGATCGTTATTCTAAAACAGAATCTAAAGTATCAGGTCGTAGTGATCGAAATAAAAGTTTGTATAAACAAATAGAAGATTTAGATAGTTATACTAATATAGCAGGAGTTGCTACTATAGATAGTAAAAATTCGATAAATTTAGATAAAGTTAAAGAATTATTAAGAAATGTTGAATCTAAACAAGAACGAATAATAGAAAAAAAAGAAGTAGAGCAAGTAGAGGAAACAGAAGAAGAAGTTAGAAATTATGATATAAAAGATATGTTATCTAAAGTTAAAGATAATGGTTTAGAAGAAGAAAAAAAATATCGTAGTTTAAGTTCAAAACAATATGAAGTATTAAAAGAATTAAATGAAAAAACTAAAAAAACAAAATCAGAAGAAGTGTCATCTCTTGAAGATTTGGTTAAAACAATCTCTGATATGACAGCTATTTCAGAAGAGGATGATGTTGGTTTGTTGGATGATTTAAAATCAGACACAATGGTAGGAGATGCATCATCTATAAAAAAAATAATAGATGATGAAAAAGAATTAACAAGCGAATTTGAAAATATGAGTGTGGATAAATCATTTTATACATCAAGTTTTGGTTTCACACAAAAAGATTTTGAAGAATTGAAAGATATTAACCATAAAATAAAAAAAGATAATAAAAAAATTATTACTTTATTAATTATTTTAATACTTGTAATAATAGCAAGTGTTGTTTTTGTATTTATAAAATAGAAGAAAAATGTCATAATTATTATGACATTTTTTATTTATTCTTATTTAATTTTATTTTTATACAAATTAAAGATATAAAAATAATACTAAATATCGTTGTAGGTATTTGTACATATTTCAGAGCAAAATCATCAAGGAAAACATTATATTTTGAAAAATAATTTGTAAGAATGACTAAAAATATACATAGTATTGCATATAGCAAATTTATATTCTTAACTTTCATAATTGATTTAATACTATTCGCAATAAAATAAATTGTTAAAACTATAAACATAAAAAAGTCAAAAATACATTGAATAATTAAAATACTTTCTATCCTTGCTTGAAGCCCCATTAAACTAATATTTTTAAGCACATGAAATTCTGGGTATTTGTAAAGTGAAGTAAGTTCATAACCGAAAGTAGCTAATGTAGAAAACATAACTATAAACATAGTAAGTGCGGATAAAATAAAAGAGAAAATTAGAGTTCTTTTTAACTTTGGATTATTTATTTTTTCTTTTGGCAGTATTGTTAAAAAAATCATAGGTACAATATTAAATGAATAAAAACAATTTAATGATTCTAAATAATTTGCTGGCTTATTATTTAAAAATGGTTTTAAATTTTCAATTTCTATGAATGGTAATAAACCAATAAAACTTATAAAAAATAAAATCATTGCTATATAGAATAAAATATTACCTGTTTTAGCAATTACATTTAATCCTTTAATAAGTATATAATATATAGCTATTATGCAAACAATAACAATAGCTAGTGTAGGCGTTTTGTTTAGAAATTGTCCATGAATAAAATTATTTATATTTAAATAAGTTAAAGTGCACATAAAAAAACAAAATATACAAAAAATTAAAATTAATATTATACCTAATTTTTTATTAAATAAAGAAATTAGCTTTTCACTAAAATTTAAATTTGGTTTGTAATTAAAAATATAAACTACAAGCAAAGAAAAAACTATTCCAATAATTATTCCAATAATAGGGATAAACCAACTATCCTGCTTAACTAAATTTAGTAGAGAATTAAATAGAAAGCCAGTAAGAAAGGCTCTTGTAATAAAATAATTCAAGGTACCAACATCAAAATTTTCAAGTTTATTCTTTATCATTTAAAACCTCCACACTATTTTGAGTAGAACTTATACTCTTAATTATTAAATTGCTTTTAACAGAAATATTTAAATTTTTTAAATTTTTATTCCAATCATCTTTTACTTTATTAAAATAATTAGGATAGCTTTTGTATAATTTATTTCCAAAACCAAAAATATCAGTTTCGTTATCAATAGCTAATTTAATTGCTTTATTTACATAACTTTTTAATTCTTTATTAGATTTTTTCTTAATTTCTTTAATCACCGAATCATCTTCTAAATCTATATTTCCAGATACTTCCATGACTTTAGCATTACCGCCTATATTTATAGTAAACTTTGGTTCATCATCTTTAAATTTAATCTCAATATTTGAAGAAAAGTTAACAGGACTAACAACAACGTAACCACCATTCAACTCTATTTTTATATACATCTCAGTTATTTTATTATTTATAATGTTAATTCCATCACTTTCTTTTTCAGTAGTCCATTTAATAAATTTATCATCTTTAAATATAGCAAGATTGCTAAGCTTTAAATATGTTTTAGGTTCACTTGATTCTGTATTTTCTTTTGAAGAGCCTTTTTCAATATCCCCAATAATTTCTATACTATTTACACTAACTTCTTGACCAGGCGCTATTAAATCATATACTAATTCATTATAGTTTAAATTTGTAATAGCTCCTTGTAATCTGCTAGAAGATTCAAGGTTATCGGAAATACTTTGAGAAGGAAAATCAGTAAGAGGTGTTACTATTTTTAAAGTGTCTTTTGCTTTACAATCTTTAGATATTGCTACATAAAAATCTTTTCTAGCATTAGGATAGCGTAAGAAAAAATCAATAATATTATATACGCCTTCTTCTGCTATTTCTTCTGATATGACTAGAATAGAAAAATGGTCTAAATACAATTCTTTTGGAGAGATAAGACCAATATCTTTTAAAGCCTTATAAATTGAAGCTCCTTTTCCACTATAAACAACACTTTGAGAATTAGCTGAATCAGGGCTTTCACCGCTACTTTTAGAAGCGTTTGAAATAAGTACACTAACTTCATATTTATCTTCGGATTTATCTATTGCGATTCCTGTGATAATAGAGTAGTCATCTAATTCTTTATAGTTCCAGCATCCACAAACACAAAAAAGAATTAAAACTGAAATTATTATTTTCTTCATGAATTATCATCCAATCTTTTTAAATTTTTAGTTAAAAAATTAGGTCTATTTTTTAAACTTTTCCTATCAAGCCTAACAATACTATTTTTTAAACTTTTAATAAACAAAGGACTTATTGGAGTAAGATAAGAAGTTCCTAGACATTCAATACTACAAAGTTTAGCAACAAAAATAATAAATACAACTACTATTCCAATAATTCCCATAAATGTAGCAGCTAATATGAAAACTAATCTCCATTCTCTTAGTGCATCAGTTACATCTATATCATAAAAAACGAGTTCACAAATAGACGTTGCAGCAACGATAATTATTACAATAGGTGATACAATACTAGCAGAAACAGCCGCATCCCCTAAAATAAGCGCACCTACAACGTTCATTGCACTACCAGAGAAGCTTGGAGCATGAATATCAGCTTCTCTTAAAACTTCAAAAGTTAAAACAAATAATAAAACTTCCACAGCTGTCGGGAAGGGGACACCTTCTCTTTGTGCGGCAAGAGAAATCAATAATTGGTCTGGAATTATTTCTTGATTAAAAGTCATAAGAGCAATATAAACCGCAGGAGTAAGAAGAGCTAAGAAAAAACAAATAATACGAATTATTCTATTAAATGATGCATTAAATGATTTTTGATATTCATCTTGTGGTGATTTAAAAAAGTCATTTAGAACTGCAGGAAGAATTAAAACGAAAGGAGAATTTTCAACTAGTATAACTATTTTTCCATCTAGTAAAGATATAGAAGCTTGATCGGGTCTTTCAGTACTTATAATTTTTGGGAATAATGTTTTTTGTTCATTTTCCATCAATTCTCTAATATAACCGCTATCAATAATTCCATCAATATCAATGTTTTTTAGACTATCAAGTATTTTTTTTACTTTTTCTTCTGGTACTAAGTCTTTTATATAAGATACACTAATTTTAGTTTGAGTTCTTCTTCCTATTTTAACTTCTTCAAACCATAAATTATGGTCTTTAATTCTTTTTCTAATAAGACCTATATTTTTATTATGGTTTTCAGTAAAACTATCTTTAGGACCTCTTACTATAGTTTCGCTACTTGATTCAGTAACACCTCTATCAAGTGGTAATCTAGTTTCAACAACAATAGCTTTATCACAATTATCAAATACAATAGCTGTAAAACCACTTGCTAAAAAATAAAATAATTCTTCATAATTATCACAAGATTTTATTTTGCTATTAAATAAACTATTTTGAATATTTTTATAAAAAGAATTAAACATTTTTTTCTTATCAATACTTATAATACTTTTATTTAAGAAATTACTAATTTTATCATCACTACTAACACTTTCTAAAAAAACATATCCAACTCTATTTTTATTTTTTTCAATAAGTCTAGTAGATATATCACTACTATTTCCATTCATATCTTTTATTTTGTTAAATATAGTTTCAATATTATTATCCAAATTCATATACTCACCTATGGTTATTATTACCAAAAATAAAAAAAATA
>JAZTXB010000100.1:0-3271 GCA_045636225.1 Bacilli bacterium | reverse complement strand
TTGTATAATTTGTTTTGATGAAATAAAACCTATTGATTTATTTTTTGCTAAGAGGGAAAATTTACCTATAATAAAAATAAATACAAAAAAATATAAGAAGTCACCAGAAGTAGAAGATATGTATGAAAATATTTATTTAGGAGCTAAAGAAGCTAAAGAAATAGAATTTTATAATGTATATTTTTAAAGTAAATTGATATAACAATTTGCTTTTTTTTTATAGGTATGATATTATCAAATTACACATCTAAAATGTGTTTGAAAGAGAATGAAAATATGAATAATAATGATTTAATAAGTGTTATAATTCCTGCATATAATAGTGGAAAATATATAGAAAAAAGTTTGGATTCTGTAATTAATCAAACATATAAAAATATAGAGATAATAATTGTAAATGATTGTTCTACGGATAATGTAGAAGATATTATACTTAGATATAAAGAGCAAGATTCTAGAATAAGTTATTTAAAAAATGAAGTTAATATGGGAGTAGGGCCTACTAGAAATAGGGGAATTGAAAAAGCTAGTGGTAAATATTTATACTTCTTTGATAGTGATGATTATATTGCTCCTAATTGTATTGAAGAATTGCATAATGCTATAAAAGAAGATGATTGCTTTAGTTGTATGACAAGAGCTTATAAAAATATAGATGGAGAAATAGTAATTTTTTCAAGGAGTAGAGAAGAATTAATGCTTTCAGAATATCCATCAGTATGCATGAAATTATTTAATAAAAGAATTATTGATGAATTAAATTTAAGATTTTCAAATTTAAGAATAGGTGAAGATTTAGAGTTTGTATCTAAATTATTAATATATAATAATAAAGTTACTTTTCTTGATAAGCCGTTGTTTACATATGTAATACATAAAGGTAGTACAATAAGAACTTATAATAAGAGTCAAATAGCTGTTTTGGAAGTTGTTGAAAATATAGAAAACTTTGCTAAACAGCACAATCTTTATGAAAAGTTCTTTGATATGATTGAATATATAAGTGTAAGTCATATTTTAGTTGGAACAATTAAAAGAATTAAAAGTTTTGAAAATTATGATGAAAATGATATTCAAAAATGCATAGATTTTGTTAATAATAAGTATCCTAATTGGAAAACAAATAAATATGTTATAAAGTTTTTTGGAGACAATAAAGAGTTAAAAAACTATTAATTATAAAGGCATAAAAATATAATTTGCCTTTTTTAAATTTATGTGATATTATCAAATTACACGTTTAAAATGTGTCTGAAAGAGAGTGAAAATATGAATAAAAAAATTAGTGTAATATTACCAATTTGTGATGTTGAAAAATATTTAGAAGAATGTGTTGATTCAATTGTTAATCAAACATTTGGATTTGATAATATAGAACTTATAATGATTGATGATGGGTCTGTTGATAATAGTTATAATATAATGAAAAAATATGATGAAATGTATGAAAATGTAAAAATATATCATTATGATGAAAAAAGTGGTAGTGCAGGAAAACCAAGAAATAAAGGCATAGAAATGGCTACTGGTAAATATTTAATGTTTTGTGATCCAGATGATTTTTTCTCTCTTGATGCATTTGAAAAAATGTATAATGAGATAGAAGATAAAAAAGCTGATTTTATAATAGCTAACTGGAGTAATGCAACTGAAGAAGGAACTCCATGGGAAAAACCTAAATTTGATTTAGATAGATTTAAAAATTTTAAATTATCTATTTATGATTATAAAGATTCTTTCTATATTATGAATTCTTCTATGTGTAATAAAATTTTTAATGCTGATTTTGTAAAAAATAATAATATAAAATGTTTAGAAGGAATACCAGGAGAGGATACATATTTTTCTATGACTGCATTTTTAAAATCTAAAAATGTATATTATATTCCAATAATAATGTATTACTATAGACAAAGAAATTCTTCAATTTCATGGAGTGGTTCTGCTAAATTTTTTATGGGAATGAATGAAGCATATAGAGCTATGTATGAAAAATTCTTAGAAGAAGGACAATTAGATTTTTATAAGTTTGTATATGCTAGAAATATGACATATTTACTTTATAGATTTATAGATTCTGCTAAATTAGAATATGATGATAAATTAGAAATTTTAGCTAGTTCTAGATGGTTTTATAAATTAAGTAAGGATTTAAATGTTCCTGCATGTCAAAAATCATTAGAAACATTACTTGATAAAATAGTATCTGGTGAGTATAAAGATGTTATAGATATTTGTAATATAATATATGAAATGAGAAAATATATGCCAGATGAAATAAAGTATAGTATGTCTAAACCTACTGAGGAAATGATAGAAGAAATTATAAAAGGAATTAAAGAACCTATTTATAATTAATTGGTATAGTATGTCTAATATAGAATATTTAAAAAAATATTATAAAGGTAATATAGAAGAAGCTATAAAAAGATATGAAAATGGAGAACCAGTACAATATATAGTTGGTGATGTAGATTTTTATGGCAATATAATAAAGGTAGATAAAAGAGTATTAATACCTAGATTTGAAACAGAAGGATTAGTAGAAATAGCTTTAAGTTATTTAACTAATATTAATTTAGATATAGTAGATTTAGGTACAGGAAGTGGATGTATACCAATTACTCTAAAAAAGAAATTACCTAATATAAATATAGATGCGGTTGATATTAGTAAAGATGCATTAGAATTAGCTTCTTTGAATGCTAAATTAAATAATGTAGAAATTAATTTTATACATGGTGATATGTTAAAACCACTTTCTAAAAAGTATGACTGTATAATAAGTAATCCTCCATATATTGCTTATGATGAAGAGGTTATGGATATAGTAAAAAATAATGAACCTAGTAGTGCTTTATATGCAGATAATGATGGAGTATACTTTTATGAAGAGATACTAAAGAATGCTAGTAAATATTTAAAAGATAAATATTATATATTCTTTGAAATGGGATATAGTCAAGGAGATAGAATAAAAGAGTTAGCTTTAAAGTATCTAGATTGCACAGTTGAAATAAAAAAAGACTTACAAAATTTTGATAGATATGTAATTATAAAAAATAAATAATTATTATTACATAAATTTATAATTAATATTAAAATGTAAACAAGTTATATAATTTTAATGTATGAACTGAACCCCAAAAATTGGACAGTTTATTAGTAAAGGGATTGTAACCTGTAATTTACAGGCGACAGTCCTTTTAATTTTACTTTAATTCTATCATAATTATAATAATAAATATAGTCATCAATTGCTTTTATCAAT
>JAZTXB010000099.1:0-5890 GCA_045636225.1 Bacilli bacterium | reverse complement strand
GGATTTCTGTATAAAGAGCAGAACAGGTTAAATAAAGATGTTCTATATAACACTTTAAACTGCTTTTAAAAGAAAGGATTGATTTTTCTTAAGATATTATATATCTTGAAGTGTATTAACGATGCTCTTGTTCGGACGCTTTTTGCATGGTTTAATATTTGGATATTTGATTAAATTTCATGGACAAGACTATGTAACTAAAAAAATATTGAAGTACCTGTTATACGTTAATTTAAGAGTTCAAATGAACTCTTTTTTGGAGGTATAAATGAATAGTGTAGAAAGAAAACAAGTAAGGTACGAAAGAAGAAAGAATAAGAGGTTAAAAAAAATTGAAGAAAGAAGTAGAAAATATGCGGATTTGAATAAGGCTTTTTGTTTTTCTAAAGCAATGTATTATGGTGATAAATGCTGTAAAGGAGTAGGATATAAAAAATCTACTCAAAATTTTAAACTTCATGAGTTTACTATTGTATCAAATATATGTAGAAATATTAAAACAAGTAATTATAAAGTATGCGATACATATAGTTTTATTATAAATGAGAGGGGAAAAACAAGAAAAATAGATGCACCTCATATTAAAGATAGATTAGTGCATAAAATATTATCTAATGAAATAATTGCGCCAATATATCTGCCACATTTAATATATGATAATGGTGCGAGTATAAAAAATAAAGGTTTTAAATTTAGTATACATAGGTTGAAGAAAAAATTATATTCTTGGTATTTAAAAAATGGGTTAAATGGTTTTATTGTACTTGTTGATTTTTCTAAATTTTTTGAAAATTGTTCTCATGAAATAATACATAATATTCATAATAATTATATAATTAATAAAAGAGTAATTAAAGAGTAATTAAAGTAATAGAAGATTATTTATTTATAGGCAATGGTATTGCATTGGGGGTTGAAATAGCTCAAAGAGAAGCAATTATTATACCTAATAAGTTAGATCATTATATTCAAAATAAAACTATAATAAATCGTTATATGGATGATACTATTTTTTTTGTTAATAGTTATAGTGAAAGTAAATGTTTGATAGGGGAATATATTAAAATATCTAAGTTATTAAAGATAAAAATAAATTATAAAAAAAGTTTTATTATTCCTATAAGTAGTTGTTTTAAATATTGCAAATGGAAATATAAATTATTGAAAAGTGGAAAGGTTATATGTATACCTTGCATTGAAACAATTAAAAGACAAAGAAAAAAATTAAAAAGATGAAGAAATTAAATTTATCTATAAGTGAAATTGAGAATACAAAAAATTCATTTAATTCGTATTTGTCTTTGTCTAAAATAAAAAAAGTATTATAACAATACTTTTTTTATATACTATTGATATATGAATATATGTTTGGTATAATGTTGATGGATACGTTTGAAAATATCAGGTGTTTTCCCTTTCTGTTTATCTTTGATAAAAGAAAGGTGGTGATATTTATGACAAAAAGAGAGCTTTCTCAATTTATTATAATATTACTCCTATTCTTAGTTGTAATGATTTTACTCCTAAAATAGAAAAAACATCTGATTTCAACAACTGTTGATTTCAGATGTACCCAATAAAGGGATTACATTTGATTCGTGCAATCAAGCGTATCCTTTTTTATTATATGCAAGTTTCCTTGACATATTTAATATATCATATATTTATATCTTTGTCAAAAATAAAAAAAGTATTATAACAATACTTTTTAAATTCTAAAATGGTGTCCCAGAAGAGATTCGAACTCCTGACACTCGCCTTAGAAGGGCGATGCTCTATCCAGCTGAGCTACTGAGACATCCCGTTCCAAAGAACAAGATAATTATATAATAAATTTAAAAATTATTCAATAGTTTTAAGCACACTTTTGCAAATTTCTTCATTTTCTACGTTAAAAATAACTGTTTTTATATCATAGCTATCATTTATAGACATAGAAATTGTATAAATTACTTCTTCTAGTATATCTTTAGCATTTATATCATTAAAAATAGCACTATTAAAGTTTATAACTAATTCATCGTTATTTTCATTAACAGATAATATCTCCGTATTATTATTTAAATAACTCATTAAGTTAGATTTATAAACATTACTACTTGAAAGTTCATCAATAATTATTTCAATTTTACTTCTACTATCATTATTAACTTTAGTAACTGGAACATAATATGTCGTATCATTAAATTTACTAACATAATATATAGTTGTCTTAGTAATGTTTTTATTACTATTTAAGTTATACTCTTTATTAATGCCTATACTTCTATCTAGAGTAGAGGGAAGAGTAATCTTAGACTGAGGAAGTTTTGTAAGTATTTCTCCTTCCATATATATAATTACAAAGTCTACATTTTCAATACTAGTTAATGTATAAACGATAGCTTCTATAATTCTTTCTTCGTTATCTATACTAGTATTCATTAAATCACTAGAAAAATCTACTTTTATAACATTATTATCATAAGTTAAATTAAGTATATTAGTACCACTTGGTATTATTGCTTTAAACCCATTAGGTATTTTATCTTGCATATTACTATCTATAATAAGTGCGTTTAAAAGTTCTTTAGCTAGTTCTATAGTATTTGTTTTTTCTGTAATTATTTTAGTACTAGCTAAATAATTATTTGAATCAAGTAAGAATATTGTATTAGTTTTAACTTCTTTATTTACATATTCTATTTCTTCTTTATAATTCATAGTACTTTTATCATTAGGAATTATATAAATAAGTAAAATAGCAAATAAAACTAAAAAACAAGTAATCAATTTCTTTGTATATAATTTTTTTAACATATTATCACCTATAAAAATATATGTAAAAAAACGTATAAAATACGTTTTATAAAGAAATTTCACCAAGTCTTAAAAGTTCTACAACAGCACTAGCTCTTCCTTTAACACCTAATTTTTGCATTACATTTGAAATATGATTTCTAACAGTTTTTTCACTAATATCTAATTCTTTTGAAATATCTTTAGTAGTTTTATTTATTATAAGCATTTCAAATATTTCTTTTTCTCTTTTTGTTAAAATACCTTTCATTACTTACCTCACTTCCTAATAGAGTGGTTTATATTTTTCTCATATTATTTTATGTATATAATAAATTTTAGTGATTATATATACCTAAAAAAATAACTCATAAAGAGTTATTCTTGAAATTTAACAGTTATGTATTTAGAATCTTCATAATTAGATTGTATAGTTCTCATTATGTTATTAGCTAAATTATTAGAGTGTTCTTTACTTTTTACAATAACATTTATATTATTACCTTTGATTTTTATAAAAGATTCTAATTTATGAGTCTCTTTTATTTGAGATTCTAATTTTTCTTCTTCACTTCTATTACTGTTTAAATCTTTTATTTTTTCATATGCTTTGTTTCTTTCATCTGCAGTAGACTCTGAATTTGTTAAAATAAGTTCTAATGCATCTATCTCTTTAGCCATTTCTTCATCTGATTCAACTCTAAGTGCGACTAATAAATCGCTTTCTTCAATATTTATGGTAGGCTCTTCAGTATTTTGCTTATTACTAGTTATATTAGTATTTCCAGTAAGAAGTAATTCACTTGGCATTGTAATATAATAAATACTTAAAACTAAAATTAAACTAAACAAAGTTAAAAACCATAAACTTTTCTTATTTATCATAAAAGTCCTCCTAATCACTACTAGATTATATTAAAAAAATATAAAAATATTACAAATATATGTGCAAAATACGTATTTGCATACTCTCTAAAGATCATGTGAGATAATATGTGTGGTGGTAGTGTGCAAAATGTTATGAAATTTAAATCAAAGGATGATGTACAATATATTGTAGGTGCGAATGTAAGAAAAGTATGTAAAGATAAAGATATAAATTTAATGGAATTTTCAGAAGAAATAGATATTTCATATGAATACTTAAGACATATAGTAAGTCCTGGTGGACAAAAATCATTGTCATTTTATTCAATGTATAAGATTGCTAAAGTACTAGGAGTTAGTATGGATGAATTATGTCAAGGAATTTTTGAAGATAAGCAAGATAAATAATCTTGTTTTTTTATTTTTATTGAGTTAAAATTATAATAGGTGATAAAATGAAAAAAGTAGTGTTGTGTATAATGGATGGTATTGGAATTAGAGAAGAAATTAAAGGTAATGCGGTTAAAGCTGCTGAAACCAAGGCGTTAGATAATTTGTTTAAAAGTTATCCCCATAGTTTACTTCATGCAAGCGGAACTAAAGTAGGTCTTCCAGAAGGTCAAATGGGTAATAGCGAAGTTGGGCATACTAATATAGGTGCTGGAAGAATAGTATATCAACCTCTTGAATTAATATCTAATTCGATAAGAAGTAAAGAAATATATAATAATGAAAATATAAACAGTGTTATAAATCATGTAAAAGAAAATAATTCTAAATTACATCTTTTAGGACTGCTTAGTGATGGAGGAATTCATTCTCATATTGAGCATTTATTTGGGCTTCTTGATATGTTAAAAGAAAAAGGAATAAATAATGTTTATATCCATGTATTTACTGATGGAAGAGATACGTCTCCTACATCAGGAGCACTATATATAAAAAAATTACAAGATAAATTAGATAGTCTTAATATTGGTAAAATAGCTAGTGTAAGTGGAAGATATTATTCTATGGATAGGGATAATAACTGGGATAGAATTAGAAAAAGTTATGATGTAATTGTTAATGGTTTAGGAAAAGAAAAAAACAATATAATAGAATATATGGAAAATAGTTATAGTATAGGAGAGACTGATGAGTTTATAAAACCTATGCTAATAGATAAATCGGGAATTATTAGTGATAACGATGGCCTTTTAGTATTTAATTTTAGACCGGATAGATTAAGAGAATTATTTAAGACAATAACTAATAAAGATTTTAATGAATTTCCACATAAAACATTTAAAAATATTAAACTAGTTACTATGATGCCAGTAAGTGATGAAGTAATTTGTACTAATGCTTTTAGTCATCAAAAATTAGATAATACATTAGGTGAATATCTAAGTACAAAGAATGTTAAACAGTTAAGAATAGCTGAAACAGAAAAATATGCACATGTTACATATTTCTTTGATGGAGGAGTAGAAAAGGATTTACAAAATTGTGATAGAATATTAATTCCATCACCAAAAGTAGCAACTTATGATTTAAAACCTGAAATGAGCGCATATGAAATAACTGATAAATTATTAAGTGTTATAGAAAATTATGACTTAGTTATACTTAATTTTGCTAATGGTGATATGGTAGGTCATACTGGTGATTTTAATGCCACTATAAAAGCAGTAGAGACAGTAGATAATTGCTTAGGTAAAATTTATAATAAAGCACTTGAGTTAGGTTATACCTTAATAGTTACTGCAGACCATGGTAATAGTGATTATATGGTAGATGAAAATGGTAATGTAGTAACAAGTCATTCAACAAGCTTAGTACCATTTATAATAACAGATAATAAGTATACTTTAAAAGATGGTAAACTTGCTGATATTGCTCCAACAATACTTGATATTATGGAAATAGAAATACCAAAAGAAATGACTGGAGAAAGTTTAATTAAATGAGTTTAAATTATAATTTAGTAGATACATTAAAATTACTTTTAAAGTCTTTAAAGTTTGAAATAATGATTGCTATTATAATAAGTATAATTATATCTATTTTATTGTTAATATTAAATAAAAATAATAAAAAAACTAATTATGTAGTATGTTTAATTAATTTATTATTGATAATTTTCATATCTATATATTATATAAGAGATATATTAAAATTTAATTTTAGTGATCCAATTAATAATATTTATTTTTACTTTTTTAATTCTATAATTTATTTAATTATTATGAGTGATATATCA
>JAZTXB010000098.1:0-9725 GCA_045636225.1 Bacilli bacterium | reverse complement strand
TTATAATATATATTTAAATTATATGCTTATATGTGGTATAATAATATTAGTATAGTAGGATGTGAATAGGATGAACAAATTTATATTAAATTTGCCTAAACCAATATTAAAAAATTATGTATTAAAAAACTTTGAAGAATTAACTATTGAAGATTTTTTTATTGTGATTGATAAGGAAATAGATATACCAAGTTCGTATTATGAAAAAAATAAAACTTTAAATACTAGTAGTAGAGTCTTATTTTATGCTTTAGATAAAGATGCGTCAGCATTTAATTTTTTTGATGTTGATGCATTTAATACAAGTTGTATTGAGAAAATAGCAAAGGTAAATAAAGATTTGTCACCAGAAGAATTAAAAAGATTTCCAATATTATTAACTAACTCTGATATATGCGAAGTAGCACTTAGAAACTATCCGTTTCTTATTAAGCAAGTAGACAGAGAGATGATAAATGATAAAATAGTTAAAATATTAGAAAATACATATTATTCACCAGATAAAGACGATTTAGATAGAAATCCAATATTTTTAGAAAGTGAAAAATTATTGATAAAAGCAGTATCAAATGATCCTAGTTTAATATTATATATACCTTTAAATGAAAAAATAATTCATGAAGCAATAAAAAAAGAGTATGTACCACACAAAGAAGCTTTTTATTCTAATCCTAAATTAAAGGAATATTATAATTTGTTAGAACTAGCATTCAAAAAAGACCCGTCTATGATTGTTTTTTTTGAGGATAAATATTTAACATATCAGTTAGCTGAGGACGCAGTAAAAAGAGGTTATGTAGCAACTGAAGAAGATTTATTATATAATCCTACGTTAGGCAGTATAAATCATATTATGGATGTAGCTATTAAAAATAATCCCAAATTAATAAAATATGTAAAAAAACACTGTTATTTAAAATTTGAAGTTATAGAGGAAGCTTTAAAAAAATATAAAATAACAAAAGAAGATTTAGAAGAAAATCCTGAAATTTGTGGGTTTGTAGGTATAATGCAGTATCTTCCAGATTTTTATTTATATAGTGCTTTTTTAACCGAAGAAGAAAAAATCAAAGAAATTGAGAAAAATTTAAGAGATGGAATTCCTATTTCAGCTTCTACATTACCTTTTTTTGACTATAGATTTGGCGGTAAAGCGGATGCTTCGAAGTTAAATGAATTATCACAAATACTTAATATAGAGATTGATGAAAATAGTACTTCTATGCAAAAAAAATATTATGAAATTTTAAATAATTTGATAGATGGATTAACTAATAGTATTTATGAATCTAATAAGTCTAATTTTAAATATTCTAATTTTGTTTCTTTAAATGAAGAAGTCTTAAATTGTTTTAATACAGCTAAAGAAAAACATGATTATCAAATTTTGATAATCATGGCAAAAAATATATATGAATTTTGTGGTGGTTTAATTTCATTAGAAGAAATTTCTAATACTATAAATAAATTATATGAAATGTTTTTAAAAAATGAAAATTTAGATATTAATAAAACTACAACCTTTTATAATCAAATTTTAAATGAGCATAGAAATAGTTACATGAGTATTTATAAACAAAAAATAATAGAAAGTCTTGCTGCTAACTTAGAATTAACTGAAAAGAAAAAAAATACTATATTAAATAGTATAAAGTTAAAAAGAATATCTGAATTTATTCAAAATATGGAATATGATAAATTACAAATATCTCTGCTGCAATTTAGAAAGCATATGGATAAAATAAAATCTGATATACTAAAAAACAAGGATATAAGAAAGTCTGGTATTACAATAGATGAAATATTATTAGAAAAGCTTATTTCTATTTTCAGTATAAAGGGTGCTTTAAATAAGGAACAAATTTTTGACACATTAAAAATAAATGATGAAGAAATTGCAAAATTTATTATAAATAAATTTGAAAAATTTAAATTAAATTTTGTTGATAAAATTGAATTAACTGAACAAGAACTTTATATGCTTGAATTTGAAAAAATGAAAATAGGAGGTATAAACTATAAGAATTTTATAATAGTAAATAAAGATAACATTTATAATAATATATCTAAAATACTTCTAAAATTAGATGACGAAACATTGAATAAAATATTGAATAATAGATATTTTTTAAGTGAAGTTTTGTATTTGATTCCGTTTGTAGATCTTATTCCAGAATTTAATATAGATAATTTTATTAATATTCTATCTAATTATGAAAGAGTAAGAAATAAAATTGGTACTGCTAATAAATTTAATTTAGAAAAAGATTTATCAAGTAAAATACTAAAAAATATTTCTGATTTAATAACTCTATCAAATGCTTATAGTTCAGTAGATGATGTTGTGCAATTTGCGTTAGGTACAAATGTAGTAAAACAAGTAGGAGAGCATTATAGCAATGAGTATTTAAATTTTTATATAAAAATGATAGATAGACAAACTAGCATGATACCTTCTGTTTCTTTTGAAAATCAAGATTATAAGTTACAATCAGGTGTTTATTCTGACTCAGAAAGATTATTGATAGGTAAAAAACCTAGCGTAGCTAGTTGTATAGATTTAATGAATTTGGCAGGAAAAAATACATATCAAGAAGTATTGATTAATGATTTTGGAGATGTTATTTTAATAAAAGATTCGATGAATAATTTAAAATCTAGAATTTTCTTGATTAGAAGAGGAAATGTTATTCAATTATTTACAATGAGTGGAGAAAATTTTGATATAAATATATTAAAACAAATAGCTGATAAAATAATACAAAAATCTGTAGAAAATGAAGATAATATTGATTTTGTATTTTTAAATAGTTCTTCTAATTTTAATGCTAATAATTATCCACAAATAAGTGATGTAAGATTTAAAAGTTTATTTCCACATGCAGATCTTTCTCCATCAGCTATTTTGCTAAGTTCAAAATTAGAAACATTTGATTCTTCAAAATTAGATTTTAATGCTATACCTAAAGCAAAATATTTAAAAACAAGAAAAAAAATAAATTATAATCCATCTGAATTAGAAATAACAAGACTTAGAGCACTTAGTATTGTTATGGAAAATGATACTGAAAAAAAAGAAAATTTATCAAGAAATTTCGAACCATTTTATATGGGAGAATATAATAAAGTAGTATGTGGTGAAGATTGGTATATAGCAGAAAAAAAAGATGGAACAATAGAAGAAATAATTTTACCTACAATTGATATAAAAAAATTAGAAGAAATTTCTCAAATAAAAAATGAAATGTTTTATTTTGAAGATTTAAAAGAAATAAAGAAATAGGTGATATATGAAAATAATTGGAATAATAGAATCGTATAATGGTAAGTATGGTGAAATTAAATCAGAACTTGGTATTATTGATTTTGAAAAAAAAGATATTTCTTTTAATCAAATAATTAATGAAAAAGATGTGGTAGAATTTAGAGTAGAGGAAAAAACATCAAATATAAAGATCGCAAGAAATATATCACCTATAAAACTAGATGATGAGTAAACTATCAATTTAAATTGATAGTTTTTTTATATAAAAAATAATATTTATGAATTGTTTTATAAATTTTGTTTAAAATAATTAATGTAAATAGTTTATATATTTTATAAAAATATATTTTTGCTTTTTATTTAATATTATAATCTATAAAAAGGATAGGAGAGAGAGAATGAAAAAAGGTTTTACGTTAATAGAACTCTTAGCAGTAATAGTAATACTTGCTATAATATCATTAATCGCAACGCCAGTGGTGTTAAGTATAATAAATAATGCAAGAGAGTCAAGTTCACTTCGTAGTGCTGAATTTTATTTAGATGCAGTAGAATATAGCATAACTGAATCAATTCTTGATAATGATGATACAAATGGAACTTACTTAATAATGGAAGATGGAAATTTATGTATAGGCACATTAACTGGTAATACATGTGATGGTAATGTTTTAAATGTAGAAGTAAATGGAGAAAAACCAACTGGTGGATCCATAACAATAGAGAATGGAAACATAACAGATGTATCAATAGATTTAAATGATAGAACAATAACACAAAATTCTAAAGGTGAATTAGTTTATCAAGCAAGTTAATGATAAACTGTTATAAATCATTTTAAAATAATAAGTGTAAACAAGTATATATTTTTACAAAAAATGCTTGTTTTTTTTATTCTAATAATATAATAATGTTATAAGATAGGAGAGATATAATGAAGAAAGGTTTTACATTAATAGAATTATTAGCAGTAATAGTAATACTAGCAATTATAGCATTAATCGCAACACCAATAGTACTGAACATAATAAATGATTCAAGAGAGTCTAGTACACTAAGGAGTGCAGATTTTTATTTAGATGCAATAGAGTATACAATAGCAGATGCAGTACTTCATAAAGGTGGACTAGAAAATGGAGACTATCCAATAGATAATAATGGAAATCTATGTATGGTCGCATTAACCAGTGGAACATGTCCAAATGATAAAACTTTAACAGTAGAAGTAAATGGAGAAAAACCAAGTAGTGGAAGTATAATAATAACAAACGGAAATATAGTAGGTGCTAATATAATATTAAATGGAAAAGAAATAATAAAAAATAGTAAAGGTGAATTAATATATCAAAAAACATTTTTTGAAGTATGTAAATATTTAAATAATGGAGTATCAGAGAAAACCGCAGGTGCAAAATATGAATGTGAAGTGAAGCCTGGGACTAAATATAATTTTTATGTGTTAACAACACCAACATCTACAGATACAACAATAAATTTAATAATGGATAGAAATATAAATAGTGATGGAACACCAGTAACCAAAGCAATATCAAGTTCAAGCCCAGAAAATGGAATATATAATCTAGTAGAATGGGTATCAAAAACTGATTATAATGATGATTCGAGTTGGTTTATAAATTCTATTGATGAAGGAAATAGTTCAAAAGGTCCAATCACCGCAATGAATTTTCTTTCAGAAGCAACAAAAACTTGGACTAATGTAAATGAATTGTTGATAAATACATTTATAATGTATGATGGTATGGAACAACCAGAAACAAAAAATATGAAAGCATATAATACATATGCAAGATTGCCATATGAAAGTGAATTATCCAATGTATCAGCAGATACAATATGGTTAATAGATTATTTAGACGGTGAATATGATGCAGATTCTGAAATAGTTGGAAGAAATGGTATAAGTGGTATAAATGGTTACTGGACTCTTACCGCTAGTATGAGCGGTTTTAGTGTGTGGTATGTTGATGCTTACGTAGGTACGAACGTCAATTCTCTGTATGATAACTCAATCGGTGTACGCCCAGTTATAACTTTAGGATTATAAAAATATCTAGAAATAGATATTTTTTCTTTTTTAAAAACTTTTCTTTTAGGTTTATTAGTGGTATAATGTATAAGGAGGATATTAGTATGGAAATAAATGAAATTTTAAATATATATGGTAATTATAAAGAAAAAATAAATGATTTATGGAGGTCACTTTGACCCTGATGTAAAAAAAGATAGAATAAAAGAGTTAGAGTTAGAAATGAATAGTCCTAATTTTTGGGATGATAAAGATCGTAGCGAAAAAGTTTTAAATGAACTTAATTTGCTTAAATCTAAATTGTCTAAAGTTGAGGTATTAAAAACTAAAATAGAATCTAATTTAGAATTAGTAGAGATGCTTAAAGAAAGTAATGATGAAGAACTTTTAGCTCTTGTTATAAATGATATAAAGGTTATAGAAGAGGAATTAGAAACTGCTGAATTAGATTTATTATTAAGCGCACCATATGATAAGTGTGATTGTATACTTGAAATACATCCTGGAGCGGGTGGTACTGAATCTTGTGATTGGGCAAGTATTCTTTATAGAATGTATACTAGATGGTGTGAAAAAAATAATAAAAAGATAGAATTACTTGATTATCAAGATGGAGAAGAAGCTGGTATTAAGAGTGTATCTTTTATAGTTCATGGTATAAATAGTTATGGTTATTTAAAAAATGAAAAAGGAGTACATAGATTAATTAGAATTAGTCCATTTGATTCTAATAGTAGAAGGCATACATCTTTTGCTTCTATAGATATAACACCACTTTATAATGATGTAAATATAGATATAGAGATAAAAGATAGTGATATAAGAGTTGATACTTTTTGTGCATCAGGACATGGAGGGCAAGGTGTAAATACAACTCCATCAGCTGTTAGAATTACTCATTTTCCTAGTAAAATAGTTGTTACTTGTCAAAATGAAAGAAGTCAAATAAGAAATAAGGAAACTTGTATGACTGTACTTAAAAATAAATTATATCAATTAGAAGTAGAAAGAAGAGAAAAAGAATTAAAGAGTATTAAAGGGGAAAATACTGAAATTAATTTTGGTTCTCAAATAAGAACTTATACTATGTGTCCTTATACACTTGTAAAAGATCATAGAACAAATACTGAAAATGCGAGTGTGGATAAAGTATTAGATGGAGATATTGATAAGTTTATATATGATAATTTAAAATTAGGAGTGAATTAGTATGTTATTTAAAAAGAATAAAGAAGTTACAAAAAAAGTAAATAAAAAAACTGCAATTTCTAGTTATTTTTTTGCAGTTTTGGGATGCTTTTTAACTGCATTCTCATTCAATGTGTTTTTTGCACCAGCTAATTTGGTAACAGGTGGAGTTTCTGGTGTATCTATAATAATAAAAAATCTATTTGGTATACCACCATCTACTTTTATTGCTATTACTTATATAGTACTTCTTATACTTAGTTATATTGTATTAGGTAAAAAAATGACAAGAAATTCTGTGTTTGGATCAATTGTATATCCACTTTTTGTATATTTGACAGAGGATATGGCAGCTTTAATACATTTTAATGTTGATAATATACTTTTAATAGCGATATTTGGTTCTCTTATAAGTGGGATAGGTGCGGGTATTGTATTTAAATATGGCTTTTCAACAGGTGGAAGTGATATTATATGTCAAATGATATCTAAAATATTTAAAGTAACATTAGGAGATGCTGTTAGGGTAGTAAATATGATAATTATAATTAGTTCTGGTTTCTTTCTTGGAGCACCAGGGGAATTCTATGCTTGGCAGAACGTAATGTATGCTCTTATATGTATATATATAATAAGTTTATTAAATGATAAATTATTACTTGGTATATCTAATTCTAAAGCTTTTTATGTAATAACAGAACATGAAACTGCTATAAAAGATTTTTTAATACGTGAATTAGGAAGAGGAGTAACTATTCTTGAAGGAAGAGGCGGTTATACGGGGGATAGAAAAAAAGTTATAATGTGTGCGATTCCAACAAAACAATATTTTGCAGCAAAAAGTGGTATTTTAGCTATTGATAGTGATGCTGTAATACTTATAAATGATGTATATCAATCAACAGGATTAGAATAGGAGGCAATATGGATTTAATTAGATTAAAGGATGTAAAAAAAACTTATAAAACAGGTACAACTGCAATATATGATCTGGATTTAAATATAAAAAAAGGTGAATTTGTATTTATTATAGGTTCAACAGGATGTGGAAAAAGTACACTAATTAAAATGCTTTATAGAGAAGAAAAACCTACTAGTGGAAGTATTTTAGTAGGCGGTCTTGATGTTGGGAAAATAAAAAATAGAAAAGTTTATAAATTAAGAAGAAAGATTGGTGTAGTATTTCAAGATTATCATCTTCTTTACAATTCAACTGCATATGAGAATGTAGCATTCGCACTTGAAGTTTTAGGTCTTCCAAAAGATGAAATACATACTAAAGTTATGAAAGTTTTAGATTTAGTTGGGCTTAAAAGTAAAGCAAAACAATATCCAACACACTTATCAGGAGGAGAACAACAAAGAGTAGCAATCGCAAGAGCTATTGTTAATGGACCTAAAATACTTATTTGTGATGAACCTACAGGAAACTTAGATCCTAAAACTAGTCTAGAAGTAATGGAAGTATTAAAAGCAATAAATGAACTTGGAACTACAATAATTATGGTTACACATGATATTGATATAGTTAATAAACTTAAGAAAAGAACAATATTACTTGATTCAGGTAGAATAGTTAAAGATTATAAGGAAGGAGAATTTGTAAATGAAGGCATTTAGAATTTTAGGAAGAAATATTCGTGATTCATTTAAGAGTGTATTTAGAAATTTTTCTCTTTCTTTAGCTTCTATATCATGTATTACAATAACTCTTATAGTAGTAGCTGTTGCTATAATACTTTCTCTTAATATAAATAATTTTACTAAGATAGTAGAAAAAGATGTAACGATTGTTGCTTTTCTTAATGTAGATATAACAGAAGATGAAATAGAAGAAGTATATGATCAAATTATTTCACTAGATAATGTAGAAATGAAAAACGTAGAATTTAAAGATAAGATGGATATATCTGAAGAAATGATGGATTCATCAGATATATTTGAAAGTATTATGAAAGATTGGAATAGGGATGAAAGTCCTATACAAGATACTTATCAAGTAAAGGTTAGTGATATTAATTTAATTAAGAAGACAGCTGATGAAATAAAAGAAATACAGAATGTAGATGTTGTAAAATATGGTGAAGGAATGGTTGAACAATTAGTATCTGCTTTTGATATACTTAGAACGGGTGCTATAGTAGCTGTTATTGCATTGATTCTTGTAACTGCATTCTTAATTACAAATACAATTAAAATAACTATTATGTCTAGAAAAAGAGAAATTGAAATTATGAGACTTGTAGGTGCTAGTAATATAAATATAAAATTACCATTTATATTTGAAGGCTTAATTCTAGGAGCTCTAGGTGCTATAATTCCTATTTTCTTAACTATGTATGGATATACGGCTTTATATGATAGATTTGATGGGCAGTTATTCTCACAATTTTTAAGATTAATAGAGCCGACTCCATTTATTTATTATGTATCAATATTACTTATCGCAATAGGTATGATAGTAGGTATGTTTGGAAGTTATAAAGCTGTTAGAAAATATTTAAAAATATAATTATGTAATATAAAAAAGGAAAAAATAAATCAAATATAATTTTTTCTTTTTTTTTCTTTTTAAATATGTTAAACTATATGTATAGATTGGAGCATTAGTTATGAAAAGTGTACTTCCTGCAGATACATTTATAGTAGTAAACAAAACTACATTAAGTGATAATGATAGAAATTTACTTATACTTTTATATCAACCTATAGTAGGTTCTCAAGCTATAAGTTTGTATTATACTTTGTGGTCTTATTTAGATAAATCTGAACTTTTATCTAATGAATGGACTCATCATCATTTATTTAGAGATATGATGATTAGTAATAATGAATTTATAGATGCTAAAGTAAAATTAGAAGCTATAGGATTAATAAAAACATATGTTAAAAGTGGTAATATAAATAACTATGTATATGAATTATATTCTCCGATAAGTGCATCAGAATTTATAAATAATCCACTTCTTAATATGGCAATTGCTAATGCAGTAGGTAAACTTGAATATGAAAGAATAATAAATTATTTTAGAATACCTAAAGTAAATTTAAAAGAGTATGAAGATATAACTAGTAAATTTAGTGATGTATTTGCTTTTTCTAATATATCAATGGCAGACAATTTAATGTATGATATAAAAAAATCTAATTATAGAAAATTAGAAATATTATCTAAAATAGATTTAAATACAATAATGAGTTTAATTAGTGATGAAATGTTAA
>JAZTXB010000097.1:0-9279 GCA_045636225.1 Bacilli bacterium | reverse complement strand
CTTTATAAAATATTAAAAAATAATTATAAATATATATTAATAATTATTATAGTTTTATTTCTTCATTTTAATATAAATTGTATATTTAATAAAACATATATTACATTTCTTGATGTAGGTCAAGGAGATAGTTCTCTAATGCATCTAAATAATAAAAATATATTAATAGATGTAGGGGGAAATATTAATTATGATATATATACTAATACTGTTAAATATTTAAAAAGTGAAGGAATAACAAAAATAGATTATTTAATATTTTCTCATGGCGACTATGATCATATGGGTGAAGCAATTAACTTAGTAGAAAACTTCAAAGTAGAGAAGGTAATTTTTAATTGTGGAGAGTTTAATGATTTAGAACATGAGTTAATTAAAGTGTTAGATAAAAAGACAATACCATATTATTCCTGTATTAAAGAATTAAATATAGATAACAACAAATTATATTTTTTGAATAATGAACTATATGATAATGAAAATGACAATTCATCTGTTATTTATACTGAACTTAATAATAATAAATTTCTATTTATGGGAGATGCAGAAGTAGAAGTAGAAGAAGATTTGATAGATAAATATAATTTGAACGATATAGATGTGTTAAAGCTAGGACATCACGGAAGTAAGACAAGTAGTAGTATAAGCTTTATAGATGAGATTAATCCAAAATACTCAATTATTAGTGTTGGTAAAAATAACAGGTATGGACATCCGAATAAAGAAGTGTTAAATATATTAGGCGATTCAAAAATATATAGGACAGATCAAGATGGAAGTATTATGTTTAGAATAAAAAATGATAACTTAACGATAGAAACTTGTACACCATAGAAAGGAGAATACAGATGAATGAGATAAAAGAATATACAGAGAAAATGTTTGAGTACATAAAACATGTAGATGAAAATAGTAATGAATATTGGTTTGCACGTGAACTAATGCCTTTACTAGGATATAGCAAGTGGGAAAGATTTTCTAATGCTATAGAATATGCCAAAACTTCTTGCAATAAAAGTGGATATGATATTAATGACCATTTTCCCGAGGTTGGGAAAATGGTTCAAATAGGTTCAAAAACTAAGAGAAAATTGCTAGATTATAAGTTATCAAGATATGCTTGTTATCTAATAGTACAAAACGGCGATTCAAGAAAAGAAGCAATAGCTTTAGGACAAACTTATTTTGCTATTCAAACTAGGAAACAAGAATTAAATGAAAAAGAATATAGTGAGCTAACTGAAGATGAAAAAAGATTTTATCAAAGAGATTTAACTAGAAAAGGTAATTATTCTTTAAATATTGTTGCTAGAAATGCTGGAGTTAAGAATTTTGATAAATTTCACAATTCAGGATATAAAGGATTATATAATGGAGAGACTGCAAATGACATTGCTAAAAGAAAAAATCTTAGATATAGAGAAGATATTTTAGATAATATGGGTAGTGATGAATTAATAGCAAATTTATTTAGAATTTCTCAAACTGAACAAAAATTAAAGAATGAAAATATTAAATTAGAAAATGAAGCAAATAAAACTCATTATGAAGTTGGAAAAGAAATTAGAAATACTATCAAGAAACTTGGAGTAACAATGCCAGAAAATCTTCCGACTCCAAATAAAAGTTTAAAGGAATTGGAAAAAGAAAATAAAAAGTTAAAAGATTAAATATTAATAATGTATGATATAATATTTCTGGGAGTTGATTTTAATGCGAGATGAAAAAGCCAAATATTTAATAATTGATTCAATGGAAATCAGCAAACAATTATATAAAGTAACTCGAGAGGCAACTTTTAATGATTTTTATAATGTGTATAAACCCAACGGCATGATGTATGCTGGTTATATTTTTGAAAAGTATGGTATACCAGAAGAATTTAGAAAAATTATTGTAAAAATAAATATTCCTTTTTGTTTAAAGAAAGAAGCAGAAGAATATACAATGGGATTTCCTTTTGATATTACCGCTGGAAAAATAGAGAAAGAAAATAACAAAAGTGTTATTAGTGTTTCTAGTTGCCCAGTTTATGATTACCATGCTAATCAAGAATTTAGAGATAAAATAAAATTTAAAACAGAACTTACATATTCAACTTTTGATGATGTAATGGACTTTTTATTAAAGATAGATGATGAAGGCTATTTAAAATCATATTTGCAATCAATAAAAGATTTTTTTGATATATCAATAAATTTAGATTTAGTTGAAGAGGCGTGGATTGAGTCTAAGCAAAATGCTAAAAAAGCAATAAAAATATTAAAGAAAAAGATTAAATAAAAGTACTCAAAAGTTATGTAAAAAAGATTATTAAAAGTAATCTTTTTTTCTTTGTAAATAAGGAATTTCATTCGACTTACTTTTTGACAATCAGCACACGTAGACTACGACCTTATGGGGGAGTCAATTAATTTAGTTAATAATTTTAAAGTAGTAGAAAATAAAAAAATTAATATTTTTTTGTTAAAATGTTATAAATAATAACTTAGTAACAAAATGCAAAAAGTAGAATATATTATTTATGTAAAATAATGAATATATTTTATTAATAGTGTATATATTATAAGTAGTGATATTATAGAAATTAAAAAAGTGTGTTATTTAGCCACACCTCATCTTATCTAAAGATAAGGTGTTTATATAGATTTGAGAACCTATGGTTCTCTTTTTTTGCTACAAATTAAAAAAATATGGTATAATATCCTTCGAGGTGAGGTTTTATGTTTTTTTTTAATAAAAGAAATAGAGAAATAGAAGAAATAAAAAAACAAAGAGAATTGTTAGAAAAAGAAAAATTAGAATTATTAAAAATAAAAGATCAACTTGAAAATACTAATAATCCAGATATGATAGATGTATCGAATGTGTATATATGGGAAGTAAATGGAGTTAAAAATATAGTTGAGTTAAAAGAAAGAAGTATTGTTGGTAGAACGATGAATGGGTTGGGTCGTGAGGCTTCTGGATATGAATCTAAGTTAATCGATGTTTTTACTGGAAAAGTAATTTATGAAAAGTCATCTGTGAGCAAAATAGAAAGAAGCGAATTATTAGGTATGCGCTTTGGAGAAGAAACTATACGTGCAGAGTTTTATCCAATTGTTGAGGAAGATAGAACAGTACTTGAATATCCTAATAAAAAGGTTCCTAGATATATTATGTATCAAGTTTTTTATAGAATTAATAATGTCGATATTGTTAATTCAAAAAATGAATTAATAGAAGAACCAAAAATTAAATTTTTAGAAAAGTAGTAAGTGATGTGAGATTATGTTTGGAAAAAATAAAAAACAAAAAGAGTTAGAAAGAACTCTTGCAGATATAAAATTAGAAAAAGAACTTTTGGAAAAAGAAAAAGAGCAATTATTAAAAATTAAACAAATGATGGAAAATACAAACAATCACGATGTAATAGATATATCTGATGTATACGTTTGGATTGAAAATGGAATTCATTGTTTAGTTAGATTAGCTGTTGAAAATATAACAGGAGAAAATAAATATGGTACTATAATAAATGAATATAAATCAACCTTAACAGATATTTTCACCGGTAAGGTTATATATGAGAAAAATTCTACTGAAAAAATTGATGATTTAGAAAAAATAGATTACAATGGACGTACTCGTCTTGCAAGTTTTATGAATATTTTTAATGTGGAACGCGAGCTGCTTATTTATATTGATAAACAAGTTCCAAAATATATATTGCAACAACTTTTTTATAGATTAAACAATATCGATATATCAGAATCAAAATATCAAAAATATATAGGTAATTAAAAAGATACGGATTAAACATTATAATTGTTTAGTCCGTATTTTTCTTCTTGCACGTCAAAGAATAATTCATTTTTTATAGGATAATAAGTAAGATAAGCAAATACTATATAAGAAACAATAATAAGTATTAAAGAAATTATATTTAGTTTGTCACAATCTTTTGCTTTTAAAATATAGTAACTAATTATTTGAGATGTTATAATTGTTATTAACATAATTCCTATAGTAATAACCATATTTTCACCTATTTTATAATATATAGGTAAAAACATAACTAAATATATTGGAATAATAGAAATAGCAGAAACAAACAAAGATGTAAAGAAATTATTATATTTTATTTTAAATTTTTGAAGTATTATATAATCTATAATCCCATAAAATACAACCGCGCTAAATAACAATTTCATATGTTCCCATATAGATTCATTAACTGGAAAAAATATTGTTGTAAAATAACACGGAAACCAATCATACATAAAATGAAATAAAAAACAAAGCAAGAATATACCTATAGTACTTATTATTCTTGATTTTTTTAAGGTCATAAAAAACTCCTTTCTATTTATACTAATAAAGGTGATATTATGAAAATAAGATTAGGATATGCATGTCTTCCAGTAACTATTAATGAGACTGCTTCACATACATTAACTTATACGAACTATAAAAAATTAGGTGTTAAGGCAAATGAAAAATTAGATAGTGTTATTAAAAGTAATTTTAAGTCTTTAGAAAAAATATTAAAATACAATATAAAAAATGATATTATGTTTTTTAGAATGACATCAGAATTAATACCCCTTGTAAATCATCCTGATGTTCATTATGATTTTATAAACAAATATAAAAACTATTATAAAAAAATAGGGGATATAATAAAAGAAAATAATTTAAGAGTAGATATCCATCCATCAGCTTATACAGTGCTTAATAGTGTTAATGAGGATGTAGTAATATCTACAATTAATATACTCCAGTTTTATCAAAAAATGTATAAATGTATGGATATAAATTCAAAAATAGTACTTCATGTAGGAAGTAAAGTAGGAGGAAAAAGATTAGGTATACAAAGATTTATAAATAATTTTAATAAACTAAATAATGACTTAAAAAAATTAATAGTACTTGAAAATGATGATAGAAGTTATAATATTAGAAATGTTTTAAGTTTATGTGAAAAATTAAATATACCAATGGTACTTGATTATCATCATTTTAAAGTTAATAAAAATAATGAGAAAATAGAAAATTATATAGAAAGAATTTTTAATACTTGGAAAGATGAAGTACCTAAAATTCATTTTTCTTCTCCTAAAGATAAAAAAAATAAAAGAAGCCATAATGATTATATAGATTCATCAGATTTTATAGATTTTATAGAAAAAATAAGATTTACAAATAAAGACTTTGATGTTATGATAGAGGCTAAGAAAAAAGATGACTCTCTTTTTAGATTAATAAGAGAACTTAAGTATAAAACAGACTATAAAATAGAAAAAAATACAATATATATTTAGTTGACAAATTATTAAATTTTGATATAATAAGCTTCGTTGAAATGAGGAAGTAGCATGGAGAATATAAGTTATAAAAATAAAGAATTAATATCTGAGTTAAAAAGTGTTATTTCAAATAAAATAAATAATGAAAATGAAATGGTAACGATTAATAATTTATATGGAATTTTTATAGAAGCTGATGATAACGAACAAAAATTTATAATATGTAAGGAAGAAAAATTTAGCCACTCAGATGGCCCTTATTTATCAGAATTTTTTACAGGTGAATATGTAGATAGATATGAAGTTAGATTTAGTGAAATAGTTTGTCCATGGCACAAAGCAGGTAGACACTATTTCTTACATTTTCTTAAAATGGTTTTTTGTCTTCCTCTTGTGAGTTTATTAGGAGAATGTTGCATAGATGGCAAAGTTAGTAAAAAAGAACTTTCAAATTTGTATTGTATTGTAAATGAATATATAAAAGAA
Organism: Bacilli bacterium; assembly: GCA_045636225.1. Lineage (GTDB taxonomy): Bacteria > Bacillota_I > Bacilli_A > RF39 > UBA660 > UMGS1613. The sequence goes on along the minus strand of JAZTXB010000097.1, from coordinate 3,502 downwards.
AACCCAAATTTTATTGATAAATTAATGGAAAACGAAAAACATAAGATGATTTAGGCTATTATTTCATCTTTTTTGTATATAAATACAATTTTTTTATAAAAAGTTAAATAAAAAAAGGATTTTCTCTTTTTTTGTCGTTTATTAATTATAGGGATGTTTAGGAAGTGATATTATGATAGACAATAACACACTTAATGAAATTAGAAACAATTTAGATATAGTAGATGTTATTTCTAATTATTTACCTTTAACATCTAAAGGTAAAAATTATTTTGGTGTTTGTCCATTTCATGATGATCATTCTCCAAGTATGAGTGTCTCAAAAGAAAAACAAATATATACATGTTTTTCTTGTGGAGCAACTGGAAACGTATTTAAATTTATTCAAGATTATGAAAATATTAGTTTTATGGAAGCTGTAAAAAAATGTGCGGATATGGCTAGTATTAGTATTAATGTTGGACAAGTTAAAAAAGTAAATAAACATCAAGATTTATATGATATTTATGAATTAAGTCAAAAATTTTATCAAAACAATATAAATACAGAACTTGGTAAAAAAGCAAAAGAATATTTACATTCTAGAAATCTTGATGATAATATAATAAAAGAATTTGGTATAGGTCTTTCTCTTAACGAAAAAGACATACTAACTAAGTTATTAAAATCTAAAAAATATGATGATAAAACACTTATTAGAAGTGGTTTAGTTAACGAGAATAACTATATATTAAATGATGTATATAGAAATAGAATTATGTTCCCACTTTATGATTTAAATGGAAAAGTAATAGGTTATAATGGTAGAGTTTATAATGGAGAGACTGAAAATAAATATGTAAATTCTAAGGAAACAGATATATTTAAAAAAAGGGAACTTTTATATAATTATCACAGGGCAAAAGATGAATGTAGACGTAAAAAACATGTGATTATTATGGAAGGACCTATGGATATTATTAGAGCATATACAATAGGAGTTAAGAATTGTGTAGCCACGCTTGGTACTGCATTTGGTAAAGAACAGGCTATGCTTATTAGAAAATTATCTAGTAATGTAATACTTTGTTTTGATGGAGATGATGCAGGATTAAAAGCAACAAAAGGAGCTATTGAAGAACTTACTAAGTTAGGGATAGAACCTAAAATAGTAAGACTTGAAAATAATAGTGATCCTGATGATTATATAATAAAAAATGGTGGAGATTCTTTTAAATCAAAAATAGATAATCCAATGGATATAATGGAATTTAAAGAATCTTTATTAAAAAAAGAATATAATTTAAAAAATACAAAAGAACTAGCTACATATATTAATACGATGATAAATGAAATAAATAAAATAGATGATGATATATTAAGAGAAGTTAGTATCAAAAAATTAAGTAAGGAAGCAGATATTGATATTGAATTATTAAAAAGTAAATTAACAAAAAAAGAACCTATTAAAATAGAGGTAAAAAAAGTTGCTAATACTAAATTAAATAAATATCAAAAATCTGAAAGAAATTTAATTTATTATATGTTAATAGATAAAGCAGTTATAAGGATGTATGAGAAAAAAGTTACTCATATGCAGGTAGATAAATATAGACATTTATCTTTTCAGATAGCTCAATTTTATAAACAAAATGGATATATTGATGTAGCTGATTTGATTACTTATTTAAGTGATGATAGTGAGTCGATAAAAACAATTGGTGAGGTAACTTCTTTAGACCTTCCAACCATAGTTAATTATGAAGAAGTAGATGATTATTTAGAAAATATAAGAGAGTATAATGAAAAACAACAAACAAAAATATATAAAGAAAAATTAAAAAATGAAGTAGATATAAAAAAGAAAATAGAACTTGCTAACAAAGCATTAGAGATTAAAAGAAGGAGAGAAGAACATGGTAGATGAAATTAAAACATTTGAAGAAAGAAAAAAGGATTTAGTTGCTAAAGGTAAAGAGAAAGGTTTTGTTACTTATGAAGAGTTAGCTGCATCGTTAAAAGGACTTGATTTAGATGCAGATAGCTTAGATGATTTATATAATGCATTCAATGAAAATAATATAGCTATTATTTCTGAAAGTGAACAAGGAGACGACGATGATTCTTCTAAATTACTTTTAGATGATAATGCGCTTACAAAAGATTTAACAATAAATGATCCAGTTAGAATGTATTTGAAAGAAATAGGTCAAATTAAACTGTTAACATTAGAAGAAGAGGGAGAACTTGCAGATAGAATTACTGCAGGAGATGAAACAGCAAAAAATGTACTTGCAGAAGCTAATCTTCGTTTAGTTGTAAGTATTGCAAAACGTTATGTAGGACGTGGAATGTTATTTCTAGATTTAATTCAAGAAGGTAATATTGGTCTTATGAAAGCGGTAGATAAATTCGATGTTACTAAAGGATATAAATTTTCTACATATGCAACTTGGTGGATTAGACAAGCTATAACACGTGCAATAGCAGATCAAGCTCGTACTATACGTGTACCAGTACATATGGTAGAAACTATTAATAAACTTGCAAGAGTACAAAGACAATTAACACTTGAACTTAATCGTGAACCTAGCGAAGAAGAACTTGCTAAAAAAATGAATACAACAGTAGAAAAAGTTCGTGAAATATATAAAATTAGTCAAGACCCAGTAAGCTTAGAAACTCCAATAGGTGAAGAAGATGATTCTCATTTAGGAGATTTCATAAAAGATGAAAGAAATTTAAGTCCTGAAGAATTTGCTACTAACGAAATGTTAAAAGATGAAATAAGTCAAGTACTTGAAACTTTAACTGAAAGAGAAGAAAAAGTAATTAGACTTAGATTTGGTCTTGAAGATGGAAAACCAAGAACACTTGAAGAAGTGGGTCAAATGTTTGGAGTAACAAGAGAAAGAATTAGACAAATAGAAGCAAAAGCTTTAAGAAAATTACGTCATCCTTCACGTTCTCGTAAACTTCGTGACTATATGGGTGACTAATGAATTTATCAAAGAGATTAGAGGCAGTAGCAACTCTAGTAGATGTTGGAAAGAGAGTTATAGACGTTGGTTGTGATCATGCATATTTAGATATATATTTAACTTTAAATAATGATAATGAATGTATCGCAACTGATATAAATAAAAATGCACTTGAAAGTGCTATAAGTAATATAAAAAAGTATGGTTTAGATAAAAAAATAAAAACTAAATTAACCGATGGATTAAAAGGTATAAAAATAAAACAAACAGATAATATTGTTATATGTGGTATGGGGACAAGTACTATACTTGATATTTTAAATACTAATGAATTAAGTGAAACACTAATAATATCATCTAATAATAATATAGATTTACTTAGAAGAGAAGTAGTTGCTAAAGGTTTTTGTATTGATTCAGAAATATTTTTAATAGATAAAGGGAAACCTTATGTAATTATAAAATTTAGAAAAGGATTAAAAAAATATAATTCTAATGATTATATTTTTGGACCTATTTTAAAATATAATCCACAGTATAGA
>JAZTXB010000096.1:0-2112 GCA_045636225.1 Bacilli bacterium | reverse complement strand
ATGTATATCTGATATTAATACTATTTTTTTATTTAATTTATTATCTACATTATATTTTCTATTTATTATTAGCATTTTTACAGTACCTATTTATAAAAGATTCTTTATAATCTAATATATTATTATTTTTTATAGCTATCCTCAAATCTTCTGTTAATTTAATTAAAAATCTAATATTATGTATTGAAAGTAATCTTTGACCAAATGTTTCATTCGCAATTATTAAATGCCTAATATATGCTTTTGTATAATGACGACATGCATAACAATCACAAGTATCTTCTATTGGTGTAAAATCTTCTTTATATTTAGCATTTTTTATATTAATTTTACCATCATGAGTAAATGCATTACCATGACGAGCAATACGAGTTGGAAGTACGCAGTCAAACATATCTACTCCCCTTATTACTCCTTCTATAATATCTAAAGGGTCTCCTACTCCCATTAAATATCTAGGTTTATCTTCAGGTAAATATTTTATTGCATAATCTACCATTTTATACATAACATCTTTACCTTCACCAACACTAGTACCACCGATACTATATCCATCAAAATTCATTTTAACAGTCTCTTCTGCACTATATCGTCTTAAGTCTTCGTACTCTCCACCTTGTACTATACCAAATAAAGATTGTCTTTCATTATTAAATACATTTTTTCCACGTTTAGCCCATCTTAAAGTTCTTTCTGTAGACTCTTTAACATAATCATAATCAGCAGGATATGGAATACACTCATCAAAACTCATAGCAATATCACTATCAAGTTTATTTTGTATTTGTATTGAAAGTTCTGGAGTTAAGAAAAGATTAGAACCATCTATATGACTTTTAAATCTTACTCCTTCTTCTGTAATATCTTTCTTTTTATTTTTTACTAAACTAAATACTTGAAATCCACCACAATCAGTTAGTATTGGTCCATCATAATTCATAAACTTATGAAGTCCACCAGCTTTATCTATAGTATCTTCACCTGGTCTAAGCCATAGATGATACGTATTAGAAAGTATTACACCGCTTCCCATTTCTTTTATTTCCTCAGGAGATAATGTTTTTACAGTAGCTTGAGTTCCAACTGGCATAAACATAGGTGTTTCATACGTTCCATAGTTTGTGTGTAATAATCCATATCTAGCTTTTGTATTTGTTTCTTTTTGTAATAATTCATATTTTATTTTCATAAAATCACTTCCTTAATAATTTAAGCATAATAATTATAACACCATCTTAAAAATAAGTAAATCATTTGACTTTCAAGTATTACTTAAGTATAATATCTCTTATCAAAGGGTGATAATACATGCTATATGATAAAGACTATATGGAATATGCATCAAAAATGATAATTATATTTTATGTAAAACTAAATAAAACAGATTTTAATATTTTAACTCTTGAAAGAATAAAAGAATTAAAAGAACTAGCGCCTAATTTATTAGATAGTAAATTCATATCTAAACACAAATTTATTAATTATGTAAAAAGGCTAAGAAATCTTAATTATGAATCTGAGAAATATGGAATTAATAATGATGCAGAAAAATATGTATTATTTATGTTCTCAATAGATCCAACTTTTGAAGCAATAAAAATATACGGAGAATGCAATCACATAAACCAAACAAAAGAAAAGATGAAGAAATTCTTTGGCGTATATGATTCTAATCTAATAAAAATAGAAAATAATTTTATTAAAACCTTTTTATCAGAAAAAGAAAAAAAAGAAATAGATGAAGAAATAGAAAAAAGAGTATTTAGTTAACTCTTTTTTTTGTTAAATAATTTACTACTTTATCTAAATTCATTCTTCTAGAACCTTTAATGTATATATAACTATTATCTATATTTTTTAAATTATTTATTAATTCATTTACATTAGTAAAATGAATTCCTTCTATATATTTAGAATACTCTCCTACAGTATAAACTTCTTTATTATTTATTTCTTTAAGTAGTTCATTTATCTTTTTATGAATTTTTTTAGAATGTTTACCTAGTTCTAATATATCTCCTATAATAAATATTTTTTTAGAATCAATATTTTTCATATAATCTATTACAGCTCTAATAGACTCCAAACTAGAATTATAACAATCATTTATAA
>JAZTXB010000095.1:0-3008 GCA_045636225.1 Bacilli bacterium | reverse complement strand
TGTGAATTTTTATTTGAATTTCCGCTTTTATATAGAAAACGGAAATAAGTTTGATTATAATAGTATTTGTGTTTCTTTGCCATTGAAGGAGGGATTAAAAATGAAAACATGGAAACATTTATCACTAGATCAAAGAAAGGTTATTTCATCAGGAATAGCTCATAATCATAAATTAAAAGATATTGCTGAAGCTATTGGATTTGATCCAACAGCTATTTCTAAAGAAGTTAAAAGAAATAGAGAATCAACAACAGTAGGATTAAATACAACAAATTGTAAAAGGACACAAAGATGGCCATATGTTTGCACAGGATGTAAGAAAAAATATAACAACAATTGTCCTTTTACTAAATACAAATATGATGCAACAATAGCTCAAAAAAAAGCTGATGTTAATCTTGTTAATTCTAGAAAAGGAATAGATATTTCATCTGAAGAATTTATTAAGTTAGACAATACTATAAAAGAAGGTGTTGATAACAAAAAATCTATATATCAAATAAAAATCGAAAATAATGATACAATTGATAAATCAGTTACAACTATATATCGTTACATTAACAAAGGTTACTTAACAACACAAAGGATGGATTTACCATATGCTGTAACTTATAAAAAAAGAAAACATAATAAAAAGTATGAATACTCTAACAATAAAATTGATAGAAGTAATCATACTTATATAGATTATCTTGCTTTTATTCATAAAAATCCTGGTATCTATGTTTGGCAACTTGATTTTCTAGGAACAATAAAAACAGATAACAACAATATTATATCATTTGTATTACCAAATTTGCAATTTATAATTTTAGATTTAATAAAAAATCCCAACTCAGAAAAGGTAGTAGAATTCTTTGATAATATTGAAGAACAAATAGGAATAGACGCATTCAAAGAATTAATACCAGTAGTCTTGACTGATAGAGACCCCAATTTTACTGATATAGATGGGATTTGTTTTTCAAAAATTACTGGAGAAGAAAGATGTAAATTATTCTTTTGTGACCCTTATGTGTCAAATCAAAAACCAAATGTAGAAAACATAAATAAACAATTAAGACTATTTTTTCCAAAAGGAAAAACAATAGATAAATACAATAAACAAGATATAAAAAATATAAATAAAACATTGCTTAACAGACCATTAAAATCTTTAGATGGATATACATCTAAAGATGCATTCATCAAAGTATTTGATGAAGATTTATTTAATAAATTGTTTTAGTTAACTAAAACAATTATGCGGCAAGGGAACAAATACATAAACGGAAATAAGTTTGAAAAACGGAAATTACTCTGTTATTTTTGTCGTGGAGTAATATATATAATAAAATATAAAATTAAAAGACTTATTTCCGTTTATGATTATTTAAACAGAAATAAGTCTTACATTTACATATTTTTACTAAAAAACGGAATTTAGTCTAAAAATTTGCGATAACAAAAATTATAAACTTTACATTTATTTTAATCTTTTATTATATTTAGTAAACTCACTATCATCATCTAGTTCAGTCTTAGCAAGTTCTTTAAATAAATCTTTTTGTTTTTTATTTAACTTACTAGGTATTACAACATTAACAATAACATACATATCACCTTTTTTATTATTTATATCACTATCAATACCTTTTCCTTTAAGTCTTAACCTGCTGTTATTTTTTGTTCCTTCTGGAATAGTAAGAATGGCATTTCCATATACTGTTGGAATTTCTTTTTTACAACCAAGTACTGCCTCAGTAATAGTAAGTGGTACAACTACATACACATCATTACCATCCCTTTGATAAAAATCATCTTCTTTTACAGTAAATTCAATATATAAATCTCCTCTGTCACCACCATTAATTCCTGCTTCACCTTTGCCGGCAATTCTAAGTCTATTACCAGTATCTACTCCCTTAGGAATAGTAACAGTAAGTGTCTTCTCTTTATTAATTCTACCAGTTCCTCTACAATCAGTACAAATTCTTTCAAAAGAAGTACCAGTACCAGAACAGTGAGAACATGTTGTTTTAGTTAAGAATGTTCCAAACATAGTACTTTGCTGTCTAGTAACTGAACCAGAACCTTTACATTCAGGACAAGTCTTAGCATTAAATCCACCTTGACCATGACAATTATCACATTCATCTTCACATTCTACTTTAATCTCTCTCTTAGCGCCATTTACTGCTTCTTCAAATGAGATACTCATACGATATAGAAGATCTGCTCCATCTTGTGCCCTATTTCTTCCTCTTCCTCCTGAAGAAAATCCACCACTTCCAAAACCAAATCCTCTAAACATATCACCAAATATATCTTCCATACTACCAAAATCGAATCCATCAAAACCTGAAAATCCACCTTGACTATTGGTAAATGCTGAATGGCCAAACTGGTCATACTGGTGTCTCTTACCTTCATCAGATAATACTGCATACGCTTCTTGTGCTTCTTTAAATTTTTCAGCAGCATTTTCTTCCTTACTAACATCAGGATGATATTTCTTAGCTAACTTTCTAAAAGCAGACTTAATTTCATCCCCGCTAGCAGTCTTAGAAACACCCAAAACCTCGTAATAATCTTTCTTATTCATATTTCCTCCAAATACAAGTATAAAGTCCTAGCAAGCTAGAACTTTAACTTAATTATTTTTCTTCATATTCAGCATCAACTACACCGTCATCTGCTTTTTTAGTTTCTCTCTCTTCTTTAACTTCTTCACCATTAGCCTGATTATTTTTAGCAGCCTCTTCATAAACCTTAGTAGCAAGTGCATTCGCTTTCTCAAGTAGTTTATCTTTAGCTTTATTAATAGATTCTACTTCTTCAGTCTCTATTGCTTTCTTAACTTCTTCCATTAATTCTTCAGCTTCTTTTTTATCTGATTCAGTAACTTTATCTCCTAAATCTTTAAGAGCCTTCTCAGTCATAAATACAACTTGTTCAGCATCATTCTTAGCATCTGCTAGTTCTTTTTTCTTAGCATCTGCTTCTTTATTCTTTTCTGCTTCTTTCAT
>JAZTXB010000094.1:0-4201 GCA_045636225.1 Bacilli bacterium | reverse complement strand
ATTTTTAGAAAAAAATAATGCTTTTAAAATTCTAATTTAAAAGCATCATCCTATTTTAGTAATTTTTTATCTTTCATAATAAAACTTCTATACTTTATTTTTTTGATTTTTTAGGTTTTAAAATTAATATTTTAGGTTCTTCTATAATTTCTAATTTTACATCATTTTTTCTAAAATTATCATCAATATCTATATAAATTTCTTTTTCTTCATAGTTATCTAAAACATTTCGATGATAGTCATTTAAATATTTACTATCAAGACTTAAACTAAATATTTTATATATATCATCCGATGTAATTATCTTTTTTTTATCTTTTGACCAATTAACATTAAACACATCATAATGTGGAAAATAATCAAACCAAGGATATGTATTATCTATATTAAACAATGTAGTACCATTAGAAGAAATATGCAATGAAGCACTTTCATTTTCTAAACAAGGAATAGAAATATGATTATTAGCAGTTATATTATTAAAGAAATCAGATTTAATAATTTGCTCAATTTTATTGTTAAGTTCTTCTTTTTTATTTATTAATAATATTCCTTTTTTACTATAATAATTATCTAAATCAATTCCATTAGTCACATCACATTGAGGATACCCCGAAATATATACTCCCAACCATTCACCAAATTTTTCTAATAAATTTTTTTTCTTATATAAATGTAATAACAAATTACATGGATTGCCTGCAATATGAAAATTAAATTCATCTACTTTATTATTAACACTTACATATTTTTTTAATTCTGTTAGTTCTTTTTCAACCTTTAAATACTCTTCTCTAAGAGCAAATATCAGATGTTTTAATGTATATGTCTTATTCATAACACCCACTTCTTTTTCTTCTTTTTTAGGGTCCCCTACAAGAAACTTTACAGTAAACATATCTCAAATACCTCCTTTTCTTCATTCAAATTACATTAATAATATTATATTAAATTTTATTTATTATTTCTATATAAAACTGCTAATATCAATATTAATAAACAAAAGAATAATTCTAAACAAGTTTCAAATATTAACATACCATCTTTGCTTACTAATATTGCATATAAAGTATATGAAAAACTACTTGTTACCCATAATATCCATGATTGAATACTTAAATCATTACTTTTTTTTGTTTTCAATAATTTAACAGTTTGTGGAAAATATGAAATAAAAGTACAAAATGATACTATTCCTAATAAAATATTTCCTAACATATTAAATTCCTACCTCTCCTTTATATTTTATTTATATGGTACTACCAAACACTTTTTTATTAACTTTATTTGATATTAAATAAGTTATTATAATTAAAGCAATTAAAACTATAGATAAATATCTAAATGATTCTACACCTCTAATAACACATTCTCTACAAATAAACCAAGTTATAATTTGTATAATTGCTCTTATTATAAAATAAACTTTATTTACTAATACCCATTTTCTTCTATCATTAGCTGAATAAGCACTCATAATACTACCCCAAATCGGATCTCCCATAGTTGATGTAATCGCTGTAATAATATAAGCAACTAACAATCCTTTCCAAGATAAAGTTATTGATGCTATTAGCAAACATGAAACATCTATACAAGCTATTATTGTCTCGACTAATAATAGTTTTTTCTTTTTATTTATTTTTTGTAATAATGAACCAGATATTATACATAGCAAAATTATTTCTAATATTGTATATACCGATTCTAAATAACCAATTTTATTACTTATTAAAGGAGCAAGTTCAGTAAATCCACCCCAACCTATACACCAAAATCCTGCTAGAATTGCAAATAAAGTTGTGACTAAAATTGTATTATGCTTACTTTTTTTATCTAATTCTTCATTATCTTCTAATGATTCCATAACGTCTTCTGAAGCAATATTCTTTAATAATAAACTTAAAATTGTTCCTATAACAAGCAAAATAATAAAACCAATTAAATATATTGTCGGACTTATATCGTAAATAAGCTGACTTATTAAAAGCCCTAAAGTTCCTCCAATTACATTTGATCTTTCTTCTTCTATAAAGCAGTAAGGCTCATATTCTTTATTTTGTGTATTCATTTTTGTTATACTTGAAAACTTAATTCCGTTCAATATACCTGCTATTAAGGTAAAAAAGTATAATGTGAAAACATTTCTACATTGAGATATTACTAAACACAATATTAAAAATATTATTAAATGAAATATATGATATTTTTTGTAATCTACTTTTAATGCTAGTTTAGCAATTGAATCTATTCCTCTTGAAAGTAATCTTGCAAATTCTAATACGATTGGTATGGATACTGCTAACCAAGGAGTAACATTTTGTGCTAATAAATATATAACTATGATTCTTATAAAATAATAACTATTGAAAGAGTCAATAATACAGCTCCATCTAATTAAATTTATATAATGCTTTTTAGTTGCCATATTAATTTAATTCCTTAACAAAAATTACATTAGTACATTTACAAGGTTTACTTCCACATTCTTTACACCAATCGTCTGGAAATCTATATCCCCAATATTCTTTGATTCTAATAACTTCTTTAAAATTATATTTCTTCATCATATTTTCTATATTCATTTTATTATTTATTAATACACCTTCACATACTATATTAGATAATTCCAAACTTTTTGCATATCCAATAAAATAATCCATAAAAATTGAACCAATATGTTGATGTTGATATTCTGGTTTTATGACAATAACTTGAATGTAAAAAGCATCTCCTACTCTTTTACCATATCCAATACCATCTATATCATTATCTACTTTAGCTAACTTTATATTTGTATGTTCAGTTATTTCATCCCTAATATCTCCAGTACACCATATTCCCCATTGTTCTTCTTCTATTTTATTTATTATATCTGCATACTTTTCTTCATAATTTATTAATTCTACTTTTTTTTGCATATCTTACCACCACTTATTAAATTATAAATATCATACCATGAATATACTCTATATATGTTTTTATCACTACAAATTTTATTGTATCCTGCATTAAAACATATAACTGGTATTTTCGTTGATACATTGTTTATATTTTCAACATTATCTTCTATCATAATATCTATATTATTGTCTAAACAAGTTTTTAATTTATCTTCTGGACTAAATACAATTTTATCATAATAAATTTTTTGTTCTTTTAACCAATTAAAAACAATTTCTCTCATTTGTTTTCCTTCATCAGTATCTTTGTCAGTTAAATATCTTGCTGTTACAATATATATTTCATTTCCTTCATTTTTTAATTTTTGAATTACTTCACTAGCGTATTTCCTTGAAGGTTCTTTTGTAACATAATCATATAGATATTCTTTCCAAAATTTGCTATCTAACTCATCAGACACTCCGAATATTTCACTAATTTCATATCCTTCAGGATTAACAACTTCTTTGTTAAAATATTTACTACCGCAATCTATTTGCCATTGCTCTATATCTGTTAATACTCCGTCTATATCTATGCCTATTCTCATCATCACTACCACCAACCTTAATAGTTTATATTAAATCTATCATTATAAGATTTAATATATTTTGGTAATCTTGTAAACCATTCATCAAATTCTTTTGTTTCATCAAATGAATATAATTTATATCCTTTTTTTGTATCTCTTTTATGTTTCAAATCCAGAAAATTTTCAGCAAATTTTTGTCCATCAGGAGTTTGACCTTCAGCACACATGTTTAAAAATTTAATTCCTCTATCTTTTAGATTATTAAGTTTATCATAAAATCCTTTTAACAATAAACTTAATACAATTCTATCATTTCTATATTCTTTATCTATTGCCATAGCAGAATATAATAAATAATAATCTTCATTAGGTTTATATTCTAATAGTGTGTCTTCATTTATTTCAGTATCTTCTAATTCATTATTCATAAATTTATCAAACTGTTCTTCTGATAATGGTAACAAAGTAATTTCTCCTACTATTTTATCTTTCTCTATATCTCTAATAAAAATATTTATATCATTATTCTTTTTATCCCAGTCAGTTACTTGTTCTACAGAAGATATAGTAGAAGGTTCTAAATAATCTTTTTCTATATACCAAACATCTTCAAAATCTTTAACACTATCTTCATATTCAATTCTATACTTCATTTTATTTCTCCTATGTTTAATACCTAATACCATTATAGCATAAAAATTATATTTTAACTTATAACAAAGGCTT